>JAFQPT010000190.1 GCA_017411665.1 Oscillospiraceae bacterium
CGCGTCTTCATCGAAGAGGCCGACGGCATTCGCACCGAGGCTTACGATCCCTCCCTGCTGGCTGATCCCTCTCTCATCATCTATCATCCCGTCCGGGATTGCTACCGAGGTCATCCTGGGCAAGAGCCTGAAAGAGCAGGGCATCTTCGACATCTACCCCGAGGAAAAGAAGCGTTTCTACGTCAAGGCGCCTGTTTTCTCCTTCAACAAGATCCGCGGTCTGGATGCTTACCTGTCCCCCGAAATGAAATCCACCGGCGAAGCCATCGGCTACGACCGCACCATGAACCGTGCGCTGTACAAGGCACTGCAGGCATCCGGCATGCACCTGCAGAACTACGGCACTGTATTCTGCACCATTGCCGACAAGGACAAGGAAGAAGCACTGCCTCTGATCCGCCGCTTCTACCAGCTGGGCTTCAACATCGAAGCAACCCACGGCACCGCAAAGTTCCTGAAGCAGAACGGCATCCGCACCCACGCAATGGGCAAGCTCAGCGAAGGCAGTGACGAAATCCCCAACGCAATTCGACAGGGCCACATCGCTTACTTCATCAACACCAAGGACCCCGGCGAAAGCGCTGAAACCGACGGTGCTCAGCTGCGTCAGTTTGCAACCGAGTACAACGTGACCATGTTCACCTCTCTGGATACCGTTAAGGCTCTGCTGGACGTTCTGGAAGAAACCACTCTGACCATCTCCACCATCGACGCATAATTGCAAAGATGGTATCACAAATCCCCTCGGATAATCATCCGAGGGGATTTCCATTATTAGACAAATGTGCTATAATGAGAAAAAAGAGCGTCATACCCTGTCGTCCTAAGCGTTTGTCGGAATGACAAGTCTCCCCACAGAGAAGGGTAGTCACGCACGAAAGACTACCGCAAACCATATGCGTCTTTTGGGGAGGTGTTCCAATGAAAGAAGTCAAAATGCTTTTCAGCTTAATACTGCGGGTGCTGGTCGTTGTAATTGGTTGGCTTGCGTGGGGGTATTTGATTTACGGCTTCGGTTCAGGGGCCTTGCCCCTATGGGATCGCGGTCTGGCTGCAGACACCGAAGGGAATGTGTATGTAGGCAGCGCGGTGTACATCCAGGTATATTCACCCACAGGCGAGCATCTGCGTGAGATTTCCGCCCAAACAGACCGCGGCTATCAGTTTACGATTCTCAATGATGAGCTGCACATCAATCTCTCTGACTCGATCATTGTTTTGGATACTCGTGGAATCGTATTGCGCAAGGAAGACCCCGATCCTCTATCATGGCACCTCTTATCAAAAGACCGGTTCACCGCAGAGGACGGAACGCAGTATAAACTCGGCAGAGACGGCGGGCGAAAGGCAATCATGGTCAAAACCGCAGAGGAATGGACACCCCTTGTCCGTTATCCCACAGAACCCTACACAAAGCTGCTCACCTGCTTTGCGCTGATTGGCCTCGCCGCACTTAGCCTATGGAGCATTATCGATCAATTCAAAAAAGACAAATTTTAACTTTCATGCACAAAACGAGCTATCCCACATGGGATAGCTCGTTTTGCAGTCTGCGTACAAGGTCGTTTAGCCTCCCCTTGGATAAGGGGAGGTGGCACGGCGAACGCCGTGACGGAGAGGTCGATCAAATAAGCATAAAGCACGAAAATCGGTAATTTCCCAAACATTTTCCCTCATCATAGGGAGCCATGAAATTAGGTTTGTCATTCTTCGTCGCTTCACTCCTCAAGATAACAAGACGTGTAAGAAGTCGCACATGACCGATTTAACCGGTGGTCATAATTTCATTCAAAATCTATAAATCAAACTCATTAGGCCCATTTCGTTGTAGAGAAAAAATCTCGACACAAATGAAACCAGTATACAAAGCGCCAACTCAACAGTAACCGGGCTGTTTACCTGATACTTGGATTTCGTAATTTTGTCCCACAGCTTATAAATCACAAAGCCCACCGCTGCACCCAGTACATTCAAAATCACATCGTCAACATCTGTGCTTCTGAAATTCAGCAGCTGACTCACTTCAATCAGCAGGGTAAAGCCAAGGCCGACACCGAGAATATTTGTCAGCTTGTCCGACTTCTGCCAAATCATGGGAGCCAGCAAGCCCAGAGGAACAAACAGCACAATGTTCAGAGCATAGGCAACAATGTCAATTTCATTGGAAAAGGGGATCAGATTGATCAGTTCGGGTATGAATATGAACCGTTTGATATCATACAGCGTTCCCGCACCGGTAAAGTGATACACGCCCAGCACATACACAGCGAAAACCAAGACCGCAAGTACATGATACCGAGGATACACAACACCCTTTTTCTTTTTCCCGTTTCTGAACAGCAGGAATATCAAAAAGAACGGCAGCAGTGTCGCCACCGCCTCATATGCCAAAGAAATGCCAAATATAAGCAATCTGTTCATTTCCGTCTCCTTCCAAAGTTTTCTTAGTCCGTACTATACCATAACAAATTGTTTTTTGAAAGGCGGTTCATGGAATCTTAAGAAAGTCATATGATTATCTCAATACAATCGCTGTGTAATCTTCTGACAAACCGCCGCCATAAGCCCGTCCTTACCCTTGCCCCTCTCCGCCAACTATGCTATACTACACCCACAAGCCTCGGCTTAGATTTCAAAACGGAGGGTGCTTTTTGAGAAACACCAAAACCTTGGAGATTGTACGGTAAACGAGAGGTTTGCCAATACATTCTCGACAATCCTCTCGTATATTGCTCGTCAACAATTTATGAAAGGATCACACAATGAACAATTTGACGATACGTTTAGAAACTGAAAAAGATTATAGAGCCGTAGAAGAACTCACCCGCGAGGCATTTTGGAATGTTTATAAGCCCGGTGCGGATGAACACTATTATGTGCATCAAATGCGCTCCCACCCCGACTTCATTCCCGAGCTTGCCTTCGTATTGGAAGAAGACGGTGAACTCGTCGGCAACATCATGTACACAAAAGCATGGCTTGTGGACGAGAACGGTGCAAGGAAGGAAATCCTTTCCTTCGGCCCCCTTTCCATCGCTCCTGACCGTCAAAGGCAAAAGCTCGGTAAGCGACTGATTGAACATTCCTTTGCCGCCGCACGGGAACTGGGATACGATGTGAACATCATTTTCGGCAACCCCGGCAATTATGTCAGCAGAGGCTTTGTGAGCTGCAAACGGAAGAACGTCAGCTTTATATTTGACGGCAACTTCCCCACAGCACTTCTCGTTGCCGAACTGGTACCCAATGCCCTCGACAGCAGAAAGTGGCTCTATATCCCAAGCACCGCTGCCGATTGCTGCGAAGACATCGCCGCAGTGGAGGCATTTGACGCCGAATTTCCCAACAAGGAAAAGGCTTGGATGCCCAGCCAGGAAGAATTCTATATTTATAGTCATTCTTCAATAATCAGATAAACGTAACCCCGCCGCTGAGGATTCGCCCGAATTTTCAGCGGCACTTTTTATAACCCCGAAAAGGTACAACCCCGCAAATAGAATTGAATAACCATCTGATATCTGATAAACTAATCTTATAATAAAAGATAGGAGAATAGCTATGGCAAAGAATCAATGGTATAAAGACATGGTATTCTATCAGATCTGGCCCCGTTCCTTCAAGGACGGCAATGGTGATGGTATGGGTGACCTGTACGGTGTTTACGAGAAACTGGACTATATCAAGTCCCTCGGCTGCGACGGCATCTGGTTTTCCCCTCTGTACCCTTCTCCCGGCGTTGACTGCGGCTATGACATCTCCGATTACTATGACATTGCCGAAGAATTTGGCGGTATGGAGGCCTTCAAGAAGGTACTGGACGGTGCCCACGAGCGCGGCATGAAGGTTATCATGGACCTTGTGGTAAACCACACCAGCGATCAGCACGAATGGTTCCAAAAGAGCCGACAGCGAATCGATCCCTACACCGACTACTACATCTGGCGCCCCGCCAAGCCCAATGGCAAACTGCCCAACAACTGGGACTCTCTGTTCGAGGGCAAGGCATGGCAGTGGGACGAAGTGCGCGGCGAGTATTATATGCACCTGTTTGCCATTGAGCAGGCAGACCTGAACATGGATAATCCGCTGGTGCGTGAAGAGGTCAAAAAAATCCTCAAATTCTGGCTGGACATGGGCGTCGACGGCTTCCGCGAAGACGTCATTACCTTCATTTCCAAGCCCGAAGGCCTCCCCGATGACAGACTGATGCCCGCGTCCAAGGGGATCTTCATGTTCAATCACGGCCCACATCTCCACGAGTATCTGGAAGAGTTCAAGCGGGATGTATTCTCCAAATATGACTGCATGGTTCTCGCGGAAGCCCCGCTTGTCACCCCCAAAAAGGCGCTGGAGTATATTGACGAACACAATGACCCCGTTCTGGACATGATGATTCAGTTCTCCACACAGGAAGCCGACAGCTTCATGACCGACTACATCCATATGCCCTTCAATCTGCGCAAGCTGAAGCGCTGCTATACCAAGTGGCAGGAACAGCTGGACGGCAAGGGCTGGAATATGCTCTACATCGAAAACCATGACCACCCCAGAGTGGTCTCCAGATACGGCAGCGAAAAATACCAGAAGGAAAGCGCAAAAATGCTGGCAGTTTCCTACCTGTTCCAAAAGGGTACTCCATTTATCTATCAGGGACAGGAAATCGGCATGACGAACTGGTACCCCAATGACCCCGAAATGTACGAGGACGTGCAGACCCGTTGGCAGTATTTCAACGTTGCCACCAACAAATCTCCCGAAAAGCGTCTGCAGAGACTTTGGCATGGCTCCCGAGATTCCGCTCGTACCCCCGTTCAGTGGAGCGCAGAAGAAAACGCAGGCTTCACCACAGGCACTCCCTGGTTTTATGTAAATGAGAATTATAAGGAAATCAACGTCGCCGACCAGGAAGCCGACGAAGATTCCGTTTTGAACTTCTACCGCAAGGCAATCAAGCTGCGCAAAGAGCTTTCCTGCGTCAGAAACGGAAACTACAAGGAATACGGCAAGCTCTCCTCGTCCTTCTATACCTATTCCCGCGAGGATGACAAAGAACGAATTCTGGTTGTCTGCTCCTTCACGGAAAAAACAAAGAAGTGGCGTGTCCCTGCAGGCTTTGATTTGAGCAATGCAGAGCTGCTGCTCTCGAATTACAACGATACCGACAGCACCATCCTCAAACCCTACGAAACCAGAGTCTACCGCTGGAAAAAATAATAAAAAAGGCCTCGGAAATCCGAGGTCTTTCTTCTTTTTCGTCTATTGCTATTCTTGTCTTTTGCGCTTATAATTTATACTTCGAATGGATTATTTATTGAATTTTAACCTTTTTTGAAAGGATCGGTTATGAATCAACATACAAACGCAAAACAAGAAAACGCGCTGATGCGGGCAACCCTCTTCGTCTTTTTCGTAAGCGGTGCCTCTTCCGTGCTGATGGGCAATCTGATACCCTTCCTTCGCCAGACATATGACATCAGCTATGCACAGGCAGGGCTGTTGCTGAGTCTGCCTTCCTGGGGCAATATCGCCTCTATTTTCATCACAGGCTACC
>JAFQPT010000191.1 GCA_017411665.1 Oscillospiraceae bacterium
AACTACATCTATTTCTATAACCATCAACGTATCCAGTTAAAAACTGGAGTAGCGCCGCTCACGCTGCGCTACTCCACTTAAAACTCAATATTTCCTACTATGGGGCTTTTTTGTACTGTCCGTATAATTTGGAGCAGTGCAAAGGCACTTCACGGAAGTGCTTTTTTTTATTCTATGGATTTGTTGCGGGCAACGTGCTATATTGAGAGCAGAAAACTGTTTTGAAGGTGAACCGGATGACATTTGAAGCCAATCGAATCGTTTTGCGGCCGTGGGCAGAGTCGGATGCAGAGGACTTATATCGCTATGCAAGAGACCCGAGAGTCGGTCCCGCTGCGGGATGGCCTGTGCATACAAGCGTGGAAAACAGTCGGGAAATCATTCGGGATGTGCTTTCCGCTGAGGAGACCTATGCGGTTGTGCCCAAATCCGTGGGACACCCTGTGGGCAGTATCGGGCTGATGCTTGGTGCAGAAAGCAATATCGGACTTCCCGAGACCGAAGGGGAAATCGGTTACTGGATTGGCGTGCCTTTCTGGGGGCAGGGATTGATTCCCGAAGCGGTGGAGGTGCTGCTGCGGCACGGTTTTGAGGATTTGGGGATGGAAAGCATCTGGTGCGGGTATTTCGATGGCAATGTGAAGTCCGCAAGGGTGCAGGAAAAATGCGGATTTGTGTATCAATATACACGGGAAAATGTGCCTTGTTCCATGCTGGATGAACTGAGAACAGAACACATTTCCTGTTTGAGCAAAGAGCAGTGGATGCAGAGTGTGCGCTCGATTATAGCGCGCGTGAGCGATATGGAGCGGTGCTTTGACCGCCTCCAAAAGGCTGTAGCAGACGACCCGACGGCGATTGAGAAGAATTTGGAGCTTTGGGTGATGCTGCAGCGTCTGCGTGGGTATTATGAATCTCCCCGATGGATGCAAGACTATGAAGCGGATGAGCAGGGGCGTTTACCCTCGGATTTGAAGCGAGGGGTATTGGCTCAGGATGCGCTGTTCGATTTTTTGGAAAAATGGGGATGAAGTGAGGAAAAACAAATGAATGTTTTGATTGAAAAAGCAGTCCCTGCGGATGCAGAGGCGATTTTGGCATATTTGAAGCGGGTTGGAGGCGAAACGGATAACCTAACCTTTGGTAGGGAAGGGTTGCCTTTTACAGTGAAGGCAGAGACAGAGTACCTTTCAGATATGGAAAATTCTTGTGACAATGTTGCGGCCATTCATTTGTACGAGAAATTCGGCTTTAAAAAAATCGGTACGCATCCCGCATTCTTTAAAATGGAAGGGGAATATGTACCTTTTGATTACATGGTTCTGGAGTTGAAGTAGGCATTATGACACAACATACCATGAAACTCAGACCTGAGCCTTTTGAGAAAATCAAAATGGGGCGGAAAACCATTGAGCTGCGGCTGTATGATGAAAAACGGCAGCGGATTGCGATTGGCGATACCATTCAATTTATGAACACCGAAGACACTGCGGATGTACTGTCGGCGACGGTCAAAGGTCTGCACCTGTTTGCAAGTTTCGAGCAGCTGTACAGCAGTTTACCGCTGACAGAATGCGGCTATGCGGAAGAGGAGCTTTCCACCGCCTCTCATCGGGATATGGAGCAGTACTATTCCGAGGAAGAGCAGAGCCGATACGGCGTGGTGGGCATTAAAATTGCATTGCACAGAGAGGAAGCATAACGATGGAAGAGTTTAAGAATCTGGAAGAAAAGATGGTTGCATCCGAAGAAATCTTCGATGGGCACGTGGTGCATTTGTTCAAAGATACCGTAGAGCTGCCCAACGGGAAGTATGCCACCAGGGAGACTGTACGTCACATCGGTGCGGTGGCGGTTGTGCCCTTGACTGATGACGGCAAGGTTATTGTGGAACGTCAATTCCGTTATCCTCTGGGCTGTGTGATTACAGAAATCCCCGCAGGAAAGCTGGACAGCAAGGCGGAAGACAGGCTGTCGGCGGCAAAGCGCGAGCTGGAAGAGGAAACCGGCTATACCGCGGAGGAATGGATTGATTTGGGGGATTACTACCCTGCAGCGGCATATACAGATGAACGCATCAGCTTGTATCTGGCGAAGGGGCTGCGACAGGGCGAGCAGAAGCTGGATGCGGATGAGTTCTTGAACGTCATGGCTGTGTCGCTGGAGCAGTTGGTGGCGGAGGTGCTTGACGGCACCATTACTGACGGAAAAACACAGGCGGCTCTGCTGAAGGCCTATTTGAGATTGCAGTAAACAAAAACGGCACACGAGCGGGTGTGCCGTTTTTAGTTTAAGATCTATCAACAGATTCGGTGCATTTGATCCTGTTTTTTTCGGAACAGATGCGGTACAATATAATCAGAACTTTGCGTTCTGCATGGACTTCGAATGTGACACAGGTGATGATATGAGTTATTTTGGTAAGTTCTATCTGGATAAGGAAAAGGACATCGTTGTATCTCTGGATATGAGCGGAGCTGCTCTTACCTATACGATTATGGCAATCAACCATCAGACGGATAATCTGATCAATAACCTTGCGCGGATTTCCGGTTCCGAGACTGTGTGTCGGGATGGGAAGACTGTAATCACAGGTGATATTCCCTGTTATATCAAGGGTGACGGACGCCGTGTGTACATTTTCCGTTTGAACGGTGTGAAAATTGCAAACATTTATCCCGATGGAGACATTGAAGTCAATTCTCTGATTCCTGCCATTGCAAAGACTCTTATGAGCCAGACTAAGGATTATAAATACTCCTTCCGTGAGACCTTGGTGAAGTCCTATGTACAGGAGAAGGTAAAGCTGTCTACCGACCTGCACACCCACGGCAATGCAAACCTCAATGCGGATATTCTGATTGCGCTGGCTATCAAGCACCAAATCCGCTATCCCTTGTACTATATCAAAAAGCTGCAGCTGACGGTGACTCCTCGGCAGCAGAAGTTTCTGGATGAGCAGCGTGCAGTCGTGGCAAAGACCATCGACTTGTCCGGCCTGTCGGGGAAGTATCTGGAACGTAAAATCGACGACAATACCTTTATCAATTTTGCGGAGCTGATTCTCTGCAACATCGAACACTCTGCGGAAAACATGAAGCGCATCCGCAACTCCCTTTCTATTTTGAAGGATTCTCAGGCTGTGTTCACCAATCTGGAAAAGCTGTACCTCTACCGCTATGTATTCACCAAGGGTGTGGAAGCGGACTATAAAATCGAGCTGGTCAATATGGACCGAATCGAAGACCAGGATATCAGCGGATATCTGAAGAGATGTCTGGCGGACAGAGAAAATCCAAAGTACGCAGACTTTACCTTCTATGAAGATACTCTGCTGTGGATTGGTCGCGAGTATCAGAAGCGTCACATCAAGTATGTGGAGATCAGCGACACCACACTGGTGAAGAAAGACCCCGCAGCGGCAAAGATGCTGGCACAGATTCACCGCGTCATGCCTCTGGTAAAAGAGGAAACGGGTGTGGATATCCGCTTCCTTGCGGCAATCCGCAGAATCCCTCTGACGCTGGTAAAGTCCGATATCACCTCAGACAGCTATCTGACCGAGGCAATGCAGGCACTGAAGGTTGTTTGCAAAGACCCCTATGTGGTGGGCAGCGACTTTGTCGGGGAGGAAATCAATGACATTGCCGAATTGAAGGCGGTTATTAAGGAAATCGTCACCAAGATTGCAAGCGAAGACAGGGACTGGACCATTCGTGTGCACGCAGGGGAAAACGACTCTCTGAAGAGCAATATGTCCCGTGCCATCAGTCTTGTGGAGCAGTCCTTGCTGCCCGGGCAGAGCTTTCCCTATATGCGCATCGGCCACGGGCTGTATTGCGCAAGTCTGAAGAGCAAGCAGGGGAAAGAGCTGCTGGAGAAAATCAAGCAGCATAATATCGTTCTGGAGTTCCAACTGACCAGTAATGTGCGTCTGAATAATATCATCGACCTCAAGACCCATCCGCTGAAGAGCTACCTGCATAGCGGGATTTCCTGTGTAATGGGTACCGACGGATATGGTCTCTATGGCACCGACAGCATTGACGAGCAGCTGGCGTTGGCGAACTTCCTAGGAATTACGGAAGCGGAGTTTTTAAAGATGCAGGCAGTGGAGCGGGAAATCATTGCCCGTCAGACTGAAACCTTCATCCGAAAATCCGAAGCCCTTGCGGAAAAACGAGGCACGCAGACGATACAGGAATATTACGAGGCTGAGCTGAAAAAGGAATTCGACGATATCCGTGATGTGAAGTTTGCCATCCGCAAGCAGCCGTCTTATCCTGCCTTCAAGCAGGTGGTGGAAGAGCTGCCCTGGGATAAGTATCCCATCGTCATTGCGGGCGGCAGCTTTATCAGCGGCAATGCAACTCCCAAGGTCAGCGAGCAGGACAAGCTGGTGCTGCAGGCACTGCTGGACAACCTTGACCCCGAAAAAGTGTTCTTTGTGGTTGGCCATAAGCTGCAGGGACAAGAGCAATATATTGTCGAGCACAACGACCGATTTGATGTATACAGCATCATTCCCTCACTGATGACCAAGCGGCAGATTAGAAATCTCTCGCAGGCCAATATCAAGGGCATTCGTGTGTCGACAGAATCTCAGGAAATGGGCATTTATAAGTCCTTCAATTTTGAGATTTTCGAGCGGAGAAACTGTGTGCTGTTCGCCTTTGACGGCAACTCCTCCATTGCCAATCTGGTGCAGGAGGCAAAAAACGGTAAGGGGCTGACCCGCATTTTCATTTATCCCAAGTCTGCGATGCTGAAGGCGAAGGCAGAGTCGCTGGAAGGCTATGTCACCACCAATGCCTCTCCCGAAGCGGTTGTTCGGAAGATTCACAAGCTGGAAAACAATATCGGCACAAAGCTGTGAGAAGCATAAGAAAAACGCACCCCCCATGGGGGGTGCGTTTTCTTATGCTTTTTGAGCGGGTGAGATTTCATTCCAAAGGGTAAAGCCCAGAATCAGCAAACCGCCTGCTGCCTGCATAACGGTCATAGGCTCACTGAGCAGAAGTACAGAGATGAGAACGGCCACCAGAGGGTCAATATAGCTGAGAATGGCAGCCTTCTGTCCGGGGATGTCCTTCAGCGCGGTGAAATACATGCAATAGGTGACACCTGTGTGGAGCAGACCGACAATCAGCAGATTGACCCAGCCGCTCATGCCTATGCCACCCAGTGTAATGCCGCTTGTGGTCAGTACATAGGGAATCAAGACAATCACGGCGGCGATAAACTGCAGGAAGGTGCGATGGATGCCATCCACGTTTTGAATGAACTTATTGATGAGTACCACGGTTGCGTACAGCACTGCGGCACCCAGACCGAACAGAATCCCGATCAGATGGGAATCGCCGGCGGACAAATCGCCGATGCCCGTAATCATGATAATGCCGACGGTGGACATCACAAAGCAGATGATTTGCTTTGCGGTGAGATTTTCCCGAAACAGGAAGGGGCAGGCAACAGTGACGATGACAGGCGCGAAGTAATAGCTCAAGGTTGCCACGGAAATAGTAGTGTACTTGTATGCCTGAAACAGCAGAATCCAGTTAAAGCCCATTGCGATGCCCGAAATCAGCAGCAGGGGCAATTCCTTCTTGATTTTGCCGAATGGGATTTTTTGCTTTGTGACTGTTAGATACAGCCCAATCAGCACTGCAGCCAGAATGGCGCGGTACAGTGCCAGCTCACCCGAGGTCACGGGGATGTTGCGGACGAATACGCCGATGGTGCCGAATATGGTCATGGATGCGATGAGCATCAAGCGTGGTCTTTTCATGGGATACCTCTTGTACGATTTAAAGAACTAAATCAATGATGTTATATCTTACCGAAAAACACAGGCTCTGTCAATATGGGATTGGACATTGGGGAGCTTTTTTGATATGATGAATGATATATCAGTGAACGAAACAGAATGGAGAGAGAACATGAAACAGAACGGAGCAATGGATCTGACGCAGGGCAGACCCATCAAGCAGATATTGCTGTTTTCTCTGCCTTTGGTGATGGGAACACTATTCCAGCAGCTGTATTCCTTTGTGGATACGGTTATGGTTGGGCGACTGGTGGGGGATGCCGCGCTGGCGGCGGTTGGCACCACCTGGTCGCTGTATTTCTTTACCATCGGCTTTGTGCAGGGCTGCTGTGCGGGCTTTTGTATCCCCCTTGCCCAGTCCATCGGCGCAAAGGATGATGCGGAATTCAAACGATATTTCTGGAACGGTGTCTGGGTTTGCGTTGTGATGGGCGTTGTTGTCACTGAGGTGACCTATGCCTTTGCAGAGCCGCTGCTGCGCATGATTCATACGCCGGAAGAAATACTGGGAGATGCGGTGCGCTATATTCGCATCATCTTCCTTGGGATTCCCGCAACGATTCTCTATAACTTCTGTGCAGGCACTCTGCGTGCGGCAGGGGACTCTCAGCGTCCTACCTATTTCCTGCTGGCGACCAGTTTTTTGAACATTGCGCTGGACTGGCTGCTCATTGCGGTGATTCCTATGGGCGTGGCCGGTGCGGCCTGGGCAACTGTGCTCAGCCAGCTGGTCAGCGGTCTGCTGAATCTGGGATGGATCGTTTGGAAGACCGATCTGCTCAGCGGCAGTGTCGGGCTGCGCGGTGCGTCTGCATCTCATATTGCACGACTGTGCAAGCTGGGCTTCCCCATGGGCTTTGAGCTGTCAGTCTCTGCCATTGGTGCCATCATTCTGCAGGGCGCCATCAATTCCTTCGGCACCGCTGTGATTGCGGGTCAGACCGCAGGGGAAAAGATTCGCCGTATGTTTACTCTGCCTATGGAATCCGTGGGTGTGGGGATGGCGACCTATGTGGGGCAGAATGAAGGTGCGCAGCGTTATGACCGCATCCGCGACGGCATCAAGGCAGGTCTTACCATTCAGCTCAGCTACTGCGTGGTTGCGTGGGTCGCGGTGTATTTCGGAAAGCAGTTCTTCTCCGAATTTGTACTGGGCCCCGAAGCGGTGGACGCGGTAGCACTGTCTGTGGAATATCTGACGGTGATGAGTGTGCTGTTCTGCTTCCACGGCGGCGTGATGCTCATGCGCTACACCCTGCAGGGCATGGGCTACAGCCTTCATGCGGTGCTCAGCGGTGTGGCAGAGCTGTTTGGCAGATGGATCGGAGGCTGGCTGGCAGTGGCACATCTGGGCTACTTCGGCATCTGCATCGCAAACCCCATGGCATGGTGTATGGCGACGGTTTACTGCAGTGTACTGGTGACCTACTATCTGCGCAAGCGTCTGCGCGGTGAGGCGTTCTGATGAAAAGCGTACATCCGCTTGGGTGTACGCTTTTTCTGTACAAAACGGAAAAGCTTTGATAAGATAGAAGCATCGAAACAAAGGAGCGTTGGCAATGTTCAGAGAGGTTGTGCGCAAAAAGCAGGAGCTGAGCGAGGCGGACTGCATTGCGATACTGAAGCATGAGGTGAGAGGTGTTCTGGCTGTGCTGGGGGATGATGAGTACCCCTACGCAGTGCCCACCAATTACTGGTACAATAAAGAGGACGGAAAGCTGTACTTCCACAGCGGGAAGAGCGGGCACAAAATAGATGCCATCAAGCGGCATGACAAGGTGTCCTTTTGCGTATATGACAGCGGTACCCACAAGGAAGGGGACTGGGCGCTGACGTTCAAGAGTGTGATTGTATTCGGCAGAATCGAGCTCGTGGAGGACTACGACTTTGCTATGGATATTGCCCGTCGACTGAGTCTGAAATTTACATTCGATACCGATTACATCGAACATGAGGTTGCAAATTACGGAGCGGGGACACTGGTGTTTGCACTGGTACCCGAGCATATAACAGGGAAGACCATTCACGAGGCATAAAGGAGCGAATGATTATGAGTAATACACAGCGTTGGGTCAGCGTATGGGGCAATGCCGTCAGCGTGGCGGAAAACCGTCCCGAACGATACGCAAAGGACATCACCATTCGATACCCCATCAATATCCCCTTTTCCGGGGAAGCGCTGCGCCTGACCTTTGATAATTATTGCGGTACCGAGCCCATTACCTTGAGCAAAATCAGCGTGTTTTACGGCGGTGAATTTTACCCTGTGCTGTGCAATGGCCGGCGCAGTGTGACCATCGGGGCAGGGGAGCGCATTGTCACCGATCCGCTGGATATTCATCTCAATGCGGAGGAATTGATTCAAGTCAGTTTCTATCTGGCGGACTTTACACTGATGCGCTCTGTGGTGTATGCCTGTGGGCCTCTGTCGGAAGGCTTGTATGCAAACGGTGATCAGACGGAAAATGCGAATATCGACATCATGACCTCCAAGTACACCCACCTGTTTTATTTCCTCAGCAATGTGTCTGTGCTTACAGAGGCGGAAAACCGCAGCATCGTATGCTACGGGGACTCCATTACCGCGCAGGATTGGCCCGACTATCTGGCCATGCGCTGCTATCGGGAGGGCTACAACAAAACTGCCATCATTCGCCGCGCTGCCAGCGGTACCCGTATTCTGCGTCAGTATGACTGTCTGATCTACGAATCTTACGGACTGTCCGGCAGCAACCGCTTTACTCACGAAGTGCCCACCGACGGTGCGGATACGGTCATCATTCAGCAGGGTATCAATGACATCATTCACCCTGTTGGGGAAGAGAAAAACGTATTCCGTCCCATGAGTGATCTGCCTACTGTGGAAGAGCTGATTGAAGGTCTGAAAACCTATATTGCACAGGCGCGCAGCTTTGGATACAAGGTTTACGTGGGGACGCTGCTACCTATGGGCGGCTGGAGAACGGATGCGCCCTTCCGTCAGGAAATGCGCCATGCCTACAATGATTTTATCCGTACCACCGACCTCATTGACGGCTGCATTGATTTTGACAAGGCACTGCAGAATCCCGAACGCCCCGACTACTTCCTGCCTGCTTACGATTCGGGCGATCATCTGCATCCCAGTGCTGCAGGCTATGAGCGCATGGCACAGGAAATTCCCGCAGCTTTGCTGACATAAGGAGATGCGTTCCATGAGTGAAAACGAAAAGGATTTGAAGGAATTTCTGCAGGACGGAAAAGTTCTGACGATTTTGATCAATGAACACAATGCGATTCGCAGCGAAAAAAGCTTTACGGTGCTTTTGAGCTGTTTGGCAGATGATCCTCCCGTGTGGGTGCCTATGACAGTGACTGCCAGCGATGAGGATATCGAAAATATCCTGAAAAGCGGTGTGGGCAGTGTTGTCAAAACGAAAAATGAGATCCGTATGAAGCCGGATATCTTGAAAAACGGAGAAGGGGAGCTGTTTTTTCCGGGATTCTCTATGCAGGAGGAAGCTCCGGAGACGTATCGCAACCATTTCTCCTGGGTGAAAATGCCTATGAGCAACTGTGTGAATGTTGCCCTGCAGATGAAGAATCTGAAGGGTATGGTGCTCAATGGGTTCAGCAGCAGTTTTGTGCTTCCCAATTCGCTGCTGCAGCTTTTGAAGGATATTTACAGCAATCGAAAAGAATAACAAAAAATGCGTGTATCACAGATACACGCATTTTTTGTTTAATTACAAAGCTGCCAAAAGGCTACGGCACTGGCGGCGGCCACGTTGAGGGAGTCTACGTTATGAGACATGGGGATTTTGACGGTGTAGTCGCAGTCGGCAATGGTAGCGGTCGCCAGTCCGTCGCCTTCGGTGCCGAGGATGATGGCCAGTTTTTCCTCCGAGCAGACCGCAGGGTCTTTGATGGATACAGACTGATCGGTCAGTGCCATAGCGGCGGTTTTGAAGCCGAGGGCCTTCAGCTGCGCGCAATAATCTGAATCGCTGTCCAGAAATGTCCAGGGAATCTGGAAAACCGTGCCCATGCTGACGCGAATGGCGCGGCGGTACAGGGGGTTGCTGCAGGCAGAGGTCAGCAGTACCGCGTCTACATTCAGTGCGGCAGCGGAGCGGAAAATGGCACCGACGTTGGTGGGGTTCATGACGTTTTCCAGTACGGCTACACGGCGGATGTTGCGGCAGATGTCTTCGACAGCGGGCAGCGGCTTTCTGCGCATGGCGCACAGCAGACCGCGGGTCAGCCGGAAACCTGTGAGCTGAGTCAGAACATCGAATTCCGCGGTGTATACGGGGATGCTGCCGCAGCGTTCCAGCAGGGCTTTGGCCTGTCCGTCAATGTGCTTTTTTTCTGCAAGGAAGGATACGGGCTCATAGCCGCCGTCCAGTGCCCGCTCGATGACTTTCGGGCTTTCTGCAATGAACAGACCTTTTTGGGGAAATTCCCGATTGAGAAGCTGTACCTCCGTCAAACGGGCGTACACATCCAGCTCGGGTGCGTGAAAATCAGTGATTTCAATGATGTTTGCCATGGGGTCTCCTTTATGACTTCATTCAATTGCTCCTATCTTATACCTATTTTTCTCCGTGCACAAGGAGAGAGGCGAAAAATCTGTGTGTTTCCTTTTGCCGGGAACTATGGTACTCTACGTATAAGAATAAATTTGACAAGGAGTATGGTATGGCAAAGCAATCTTTTGCGGAAAAGCTGGCGGAACGCAGCTTTTATTCCGAGCATATTCAGCGTGACTGGAACGCCCATATGCAGGCATTCGGCCCCATTCTGGAGCCTGCCTTTAGCGATAGCTACCAGGCGAAGATTCATCTCACTGCGGCTCTGTCTGCACTGAGCAACCATCGGTTCAAATCCGCACAGAACAAGTTGAAAACACTGCAGCCCTACTGCAAGACCAATGCCGACCATGCGGCATGGATGTTTTGTATGGGAATTTCCTGTGAGCTGCAGGGGGATACCGAAGGGATGGTATATTACTATTCCAAGGCAGGCAAGTTCGGACATCGGTTTTATCTGGTAGAAATGAAGCTTGCCAAGGCAGCACACAATGGCGGTCGTTTCGAGGACGCACTCGGTCATTATCACCGCGCGCTGGAGCTGTTTGATGAGACCATGGTGCAGGGAGAACGGCAGAGTGAGATTATCCGAGCCTCTGTCTACACCAATCTGGCATCCTGTCTGACGATGCTGTTCCGCTATGAAGAGGCAGAGGACATGCTGCGGATTTCCAGAGAAATATCTCCTCAGCAGACGGGAAGAGCGGTGACGGAAGCGATTTTGTATGCGGCAATGGGAGACCTTGAAAAAACGCAGGATAGTCTGGTTGCACTGGAAGAGCAAATGCCTGAGCTGGTGGATGCGGTGACGCAGACTGTGGATGATATTTTTGCGGGTACCCACGAACATTTTAAAAAGAGATAAAGAGGAACGAATATGATCAATCTTGCACTTGCTGTATTGTGCAGCGCGGCGATTTCCCTTGTGATGCGTTTGAGTACCGACAAGGTGAAGGGAAATGTCAGCATGCTGGCGATGAATTATCTGATGTGTCTGCTGATTGCGGGTACCTTTACGGGCTGGAACAATCTTCTGCCTGTGCAGGAAGGCAGTATAACTGCCCTTGTTCTCGGCGGCTCTCAGGGTATTTTGTATCTGGCGGCCTTTGTGCTGCTGCAGCTGAATATCCGCAAAAACGGCGTGGTGCTGTCTGCGATTTTTCAGCGCCTTGGCCTGC
>JAFQPT010000192.1 GCA_017411665.1 Oscillospiraceae bacterium
CTCTCCGCCCCTTCGGGGCACCTCCCCTTACCAAGGGGAGGCTTTCCTAAATCCAACTGCGCACCTCTGCACCCCCTTTTTCAAAGGGGGTGCCGCCACAGGCGGCGGGGGATTGTCAAACAAAAGCTTCGTGACTGATATTTTGGCAATACCGCAACGCGGTTTTGCCGGAAAGCTTTGGTTTGAAGATGAGGAGCGACGGAGCGAGCGCACTTTCGCCGCAAAAGCTCCGCTTAGGCGGCGGAACAAGCGATGCGCAGTCCGCGACGAATCACTTCCCGCAGCATTGCGTCCTCGCAAACTTCACATCGTTTGTCGTATGTGAAACATACGAGTGCACTCGTTTCGTTGCTCGTCCTTTCAAAACCGAATCCGCTTCGCTCTCTTCGGTTTTGTCATCGTCCGCAGCAGTCTTTATATTTCATCGGCATGCCGTTGGGGCGCTTCTTGCCGCAGGGGCAGGGGTCGTTGCGGCCAATCTTCTTTTTCTTCACAGGCTGCTTCTTCAAAGTGCCGTCCCCTGCGGTGGGGTTGGCCTTTGCAACCGCCTTGCGTTCCACCGTTTCGTTCCGGCGAACCTGTACGGTGAACATTCTGCGGACGGTCTCCTTGCGGATGCCGTCGTTCATTTCCTCGAACATCTCGAAGCCTTCCCGCTTGTATACGTCAATGGGCTTCTGGTTTGCGTAGGCCTGCAGGAATACGCTGTCCTTCAAGTCTGCCATCACATCGATGTGTTCCATCCAGAACTCGTCGACCACGCGCAGCATGACCACGCGTTCCAGCTCGCGCATGACGCTGTTGCCGTCGGGCATGGTGCCGAAGGCTTCCTCACGTGCTTCGTAGGTTCTGTCCGCCCATGCGCAGACCAGCTCTTCCGCTCTGTCGGCATCCATGCCTTCCTCGTAGGCAATGTCGCCGCGGCGCATGAGCAGCTTGCCGAAGGGCTGCAGCACCTCGTTCAGCTCGTACTGATTGTGCACGCCCTCCTCGGGCCAGTGCTCTGCGATGGTGTCTGCAATGTATTCATAGACCATGCGGCCGATGCTTTCGTGGAGGTCTTCCCCGTCCAGCACCTTGCGGCGCTGACCGTAAATCAGCTCACGCTGCTTGTTCATGACGTCGTCGAACTCCAGCACGCTCTTACGAGCCTGGAAGTGACGGCTTTCCACGGTTTTCTGTGCCGATTCCAGTGCATTGGTCAGCATCTTGTTTTCCAGAGGCATGTCGTCCTCGACCTTGAGGGTGTCCATCATATTGCGGACGCGCTCGCTGCCGAACAGACGCATGACGTCGTCGGTCATGGCGATGAAGAAGCGGCTTTCGCCGGGGTCGCCCTGTCGGCCTGCACGGCCGCGGAGCTGGTTATCGATACGGCGGGATTCGTGGCGCTCGGTGCCCACAATGAACAGGCCGCCTGCGGCACGGACCTTTTCCGCTTCCGCGTCGATTTCGGGCTTCACCTTGTCCAGCTGCTCGTGGTACATTTTGCGAGCCGCCAGAATGGTCTCGTCATCGGTTTCCGCATAGCCGACCGCTTCCGCAATGATTTCTTCTTCATATCCGTACTTGCGCAGGGCCTGCTTTGCCAGATATTCCGCATTGCCGCCCAGCATAATGTCGGTGCCGCGGCCTGCCATGTTGGTGGCGATGGTGACCGCACCGAATTTGCCTGCCTGTGCTACGATTTCCGCTTCCTTTTCGTGGTTCTTTGCGTTCAGCACATTGTGAGGCACGCCTGTCTTCTTCAGCAGGTGAGACACCAGCTCACTCTTTTCAATGGACACGGTACCCACCAGTACAGGCTGCCCCTTCTTGTGACATTCCACGATCTGGTTGATGATGGCGCGGTACTTGCCGATGTCGTTTTTGTACATGACATCCTCATGGTCCTTGCGCTTGACAGGCTTATTGGTGGGGATGGCGATGATGTCCAGCTTGTAAATGGTGCCGAATTCTTCCTCTTCGGTCATGGCGGTACCGGTCATGCCGCTGAGCTTGCCGTAGAGACGGAAGTAGTTCTGGAAGGTGATGGTCGCCAGAGTCTTGTTTTCGCGCTGTACGCTGACGTGCTCCTTGGCTTCGATGGCCTGATGCAAACCTTCGCTGTAGCGGCGGCCGGGCATAATGCGGCCTGTAAATTCGTCAACGATCAGCACTTCCCCGTCCTTGACCACGTAGTCAATGTCACGCTTCATGATGCCGTGGGCACGCAGTGCCTGATTGATGTGGTGGTACAGAGTGGAGTTTTCCACGTCGGACAGGTTTTCCAGACCGAAGGCCTGTTCTGCCTTGGTGATGCCTCGCTGGGTGAGGGTGGCGGTCTTTGCCTTTTCGTCTACCACGTAGTCGGCATCAATATCCATGTCCTCCTCTTCCTTGGAGTCCAGACGGGCAAATACCTTCACCTTCAGACGGGAGACGAAGTTTTCGGCCAGCTTATACAGCTCGGTGGATTCGCTGCCCTGTCCGCTGATAATCAGAGGGGTACGGGCTTCGTCGATGAGGATGGAGTCCACTTCGTCCACGATGGCAAAGGCATGGCCGCGCTGCACGACATTGTGCTTGTAGATGGCCATGTTGTCACGCAGGTAGTCAAAGCCCATTTCGTTGTTGGTGCCGTAGGTAATGTCTGCGGCGTATGCCTTCTTGCGGTCCTCGGGGGTGACTTCATGGATGATGAGGCCCACAGAGAGACCCAAGAAGCGGTACACCTTGCCCATCCATTCGCTGTCACGCTTGGCAAGGTAGTCGTTTACGGTAACAATATGCACGCCATTGCCGGTCAGTGCGTTGAGGTAGGCAGGCAGAACCGCCACAAGGGTCTTGCCTTCACCCGTGCGCATTTCCGCAATGCGGCCCTGATGCAGCACGATGCCGCCAATGACCTGTACGCGGTAGGGCTTCATGCCCAGTACGCGCCAGCAGGCTTCGCGGGCAGTGGCAAAGGCCTCGGGCAGCAGAGCGTCCAGTGTCTCGCCCTTGGCAAGGCGGGCCTTGAATTCGTCGGTCTTGGCTCGCAGCTGGGCATCTGTGAGCTTTGCGTAGCTTGCTTCCAGTGCCATGACCTTATCGGCAATGGGGTTGATTTTCTTCAGTTCACGGTCGCTGTGTGTTCCAAACAGCTTTTGAAACAGTCCCATAGTTATGTGTA
>JAFQPT010000193.1 GCA_017411665.1 Oscillospiraceae bacterium
ATATTGTAATGTGTGGGGGAAAGTTTGTCAAATTACAGTAAAGTTACAGGGATTTAGACGAAGAATCCCGCTTTTTGTTCCCGAAGTGGGTTGTAAAATGCAGAATGTCAATATTTGGCAAAAAAGTACCGACTTCGTGAGAAGTCGGTACTTGTATGTTTGTTGAAGCCTTATGCGCGGCGCCACTTAACACCCTGAGGAGTGTCTTCCAGAATGATGCCTGCTGCCTTCAGTTCATCGCGGATACGGTCAGCTTCCGCAAAGTTTCTTGCCTTTCTGGCTGCCTGACGAGCAGCAATCTTTTCTTCGATTTCTGCGTCCAGATCGGCTGCCTGCTCGAAGGGGATACCCAGAACTTCGCACAGTTCCATGAATGCATCGAAGCAAGCCTTTGCCAGTGCCTTGGAGGGATTGGAGGCAGGGGAAACAGCTGCGTTGATATCGCGAACCATTTCGAAGATTGCGGAGATTGCGTCAGCGGTGTTGAAGTCGTCGTCCATAGCTGCGCAGAACTTTTCTGCATACTTGCCCAGACCTGCTGCTACAGCGGCTTCAGCTTCGCTCATTTCGCCTTCTGCGCCGTTTGCGATAAAGAATTCCATATTCTTCTTCGCGGTGTTCAGACGTTCCAAAGCGCTCTTAGCCTGCATCAGAATTTCGCCGGAGTAGTTCAGGGGAGAGCGGTAGTGGCTCATCAGCATGAACATACGGATGCAGTCATAGCCGTATGCGTCAGCGGCTTCACGTACAGTGAAGAAGTTGCCCAGAGACTTGGACATCTTCTTGTTGTCGATGTTGATAAAGCCATTGTGCAGCCAGTAGTGAACGAACTCCACACCGTTTGCAGCTTCGGACTGTGCGATTTCGTTTTCATGGTGGGGGAATGCCAGGTCGCAGCCGCCGCAGTGGATGTCGATGGTCTTGCCCAGATAGCGGTTGGACATTGCAGAGCATTCGATGTGCCAGCCGGGACGACCGTTGCCCCAGGGGGATTCCCAGTAGGGTTCACCGGGCTTGGCAGCCTTCCACAGAGCGAAGTCCAGAGGATTTTCCTTGATGTCGCCCACTTCGATACGAGCGCCGGACTGCAGATCTTCGATGGGCTGGTGGCTCAGCTTGCCGTAGCCTTCGAACTTCAGAGTGCGGTAGTAAACGTCGCCGTTTACTTCGTATGCGTAGCCCTTTTCAATCAGGGTTTCCACGATTTCGATGATCTGAGGAATGTTTTCGGTTGCCTTAGGGTGCACGGTTGCGGGACGAACGCCCAGAGCCTTTGCATCGGTGAAGTATTCTGCGATGTACTTTTCGGCAACCTCGGTGGAGGAGATGCCTTCTTCATTTGCGCGTTTGATGATCTTATCGTCAACGTCGGTGAAGTTCTGTACGAAGTTTACTTCATAGCCCTTGTATTCAAAGTATCTGCGGATGACGTCGAACATGATGGTGGGGCGTGCGTTGCCTACGTGGATGAAGTTGTAAACAGTGGGGCCGCAGCAGTACATGCGAACCTTACCGGGCTCGATGGGAATGAATTCTTCCTTCTGCTGGGACATTGCGTTGTAAAGTCTCATAGTGATGTGTTTCCTTTCTCACATATCTTTGAAATTCACGACATCGCGGTTTACCACGAAGTATTCGATGCCGGAGTACAGAGTGGTGACCAGAATGATCATGCTGCATACGAAATCGATGGTGGGGTTCACAAAACCGGGGATGAGCATGAGAATATTGCAGACCATAGTGCTTGCGGTTTTGACCTTGCCGGACTTGCCTGCTGCGATAACCAGACCGCCTTCTACAGCAATCAGACGCAGACCGGAGACTGCAAACTCTCTGGTGATGACCAGTGCCAGTACCCATGCGGGCATACGGCCCTGTGCCACGAACATCAGCATTGCGGTGATGACCAGCATTTTATCGGCCAGAGGGTCCATGAACTTGCCAAAGTCCGTAACCTGATTATACTTTCTTGCGATGTATCCGTCAACAAAATCACTGATGGAACCCAGTGCATAAACAACCAGTGCTGCAATCTGCATAGCGGTGCCTTCCAGATACATCAGTACGATGAATACGGGAATGCAAATAACGCGGAACAAAGTAATCTTATTTGCCAAAGTCATTGCTGCTTACCTCAATCTTCTGTTACTGCGGAGCCGATGAGGTTGCCTTCAGCGGTGTCCTTGATGAATACGGGGATGATGGTGCCGGGGGTCAGGGTATGCCAGTTGTCAAAGAATACCTGCAGATCGATATCGGGGGAGTCTGCATAGCAGCGGCCGATGCCGAAGCCGGACTTGGGGTCGATGTCTTCGAACAGGACATCCAGCGTTTCTCCAATCATGTTGTTGGAGAATTCGTCCAGTACATCTGCCTGGATGCGCATGAGCAGCTCTGCGCGGTGGGCAGCCACGTCGCTGTCTACTCTGTCCATCAGTGCGGCACGGGTGCCGTCTTCGGGGGAGTAGGGGAATACGCCTGCACGTTCGATTTTTGCATAGCGCAGGAAATCGCACAGTTCTTCGAATTCTTCTTCGCCTTCACCGGGCAGACCTGCGATGATGCTGGTGCGCAGTACCACACCGGGGATCCGTTCACGCAGCTTGAAGAACAGCTCGCGGATGTCACTGCCGGTGCCTCTGCGATTCATCGCCTTGAGGATGCCGTCGTTGATGTGCTGGATGGGAATATCCAGATATTTGACAATTTTGGGCTCTTCCGCAATGGTATCAATGAGCTCTTCGGTAAATGCATCGGGGTACAGATAGTGCAGACGAATCCAGCCGATGCCGTCAATGGCGCACAGTCTCTTCAGCAAAGTGGGCAGGCACTTGCTGCCGTACAGGTCTTCACCGTAGCGGGTGACGTCCTGTGCAATGATAATCAGTTCCTTATAGCCTTGCGCTGCCAGACCTTCCGCTTCCTTGACGATGGCGTCCATGGAGCGGCTGCGGTACTTGCCGCGGATGGCGGGAATGATACAGAAGCTGCACCAGTTGTTGCAGCCTTCCGCAATGCGTAGATACGCATAGTTCTTGCCGGTGCTGACGGTGCGTTCCAGTTCTTCCACGGGTGCATTTTTATCGGCAAACACCTGCACGGGAGCTTCATCGGACAGCTGTTCCAGAACATCGGCAATGGCACCGAAGCTGGAGATGCCGATAAGGGCGTCTACTTCGGGCAGGTCTTCCAGAATTTCCTTCCGGTAGCGCTGTGCCAGACAGCCTGCGACGATGAGGTACTTGAGATTGCCTTCTTCCTTCAGCCGGCCTACCTCAATAATGGTGTTGATGGCTTCCTGTGTTGCGCTTTCGATAAACGCACAGGTATTGATAATCACCGCATCCGCCATCTCCGGATCGGGAACGATTTCATGACCTGCCTGCTGCACGGCAAAGAGCATCTGCTCGCTGTTGACCGTGTTCTTGGGGCAGCCGAGGGAAATAAAACTTACTTTCATCCAATACCTTCTTTAATAACTGTCAAAAATCCCTTTGGGCTTTTTGCCAAATTGTCCCTGCCTTTGGCAATGGACGTACAGGTTTTGTTCGCGCACGCGCTTCGCTTGCACACTCAAAAACCTGTAATGTATTTTTCGCTTCGTACATGCCGGCGCGAAAAATAGATTTGACTTTATTCGCCGTATTCACGGTGAACTCTGCGAGGCATTATTTGACAAAATATTTATTCTAACC
This sequence comes from Oscillospiraceae bacterium, assembly GCA_017411665.1. The sequence continues at coordinate 3,696 of JAFQPT010000193.1, forward strand.
ATTCTTCAGTGTCTGAATTTTCCAAAACCCGCTGTTTGCAAGCGGAGATTTCAGACCATGAAAAGCCCCGACGCAGCATTGCGTCGGTGGCTTTTTTGATTTCAGCTCGATCGGGGTCGCTGCTTCTCAGCTTGCTGCGAAACAGCTTATCCATCTGCTCCTCCTGTGAGGGCATTTCTTCCATTGCCTCTTCCCACAGGTCGGTGTGGATGCCGTGGCGGTACAGCTCTTGCTTGATGCGGCAGGCACCGTAGCCCTTGGAGGAGTAGTGACGTACCAGCATGCGGCTGTAGCGTTCATCGTTGATGACGCCCAGCTCTACCATGCGGTCAGCCACAGCCTCGGCATCTTCTAAGGGTTCGCCCTTTTGCGTCAGCTTCAAAATCAGCTCCTTGCGGGAGTAATCCCGACGCTCCAGCATATTCAGGGCACGCTTCTTGGCGGATTCGGGCAGCTGTGCCATCAGCCTTCGAAGTCGTCAGCGCTGATATCCACGGCGCGGCCCGCTGCCTTGGCAGCCTTCTTTGCCTGAGGAGTCATCAGCTTTACATAGTTTTCACGAATCTGCTGTTCAATGATATCAGCAACTTCGGGATTGTTTTCCAGATAAATGCGGACATTGTCACGGCCCTGAATGCGGTTGCCGTTCACGGTAAACCATGCGCCGCCCTTTTCGATGATGTCCAGCTTCACGCCAAGGTCGATGATTTCACCGATTTTGGAGATGCCCTGTCCATACATAATATCAAATTCTGCTTCCTTAAAGGGAGGAGCAACCTTATTCTTAACGACTTTTGCACGGGTACGGTTGCCGATGACTTCGGTGCCGCTCTTCAGTGCTTCCACGCGGCGCATGTCGATGCGGACGCTGGAGAAATACTTCAGCGCACGGCCGCCGGGAGTGGTTTCGGGGTTGCCGTACATGACACCGATCTTTTCACGCAGCTGGTTGATGAAGATGACAACACAGTTGGTCTTGGATACGATGCCTGCCAGCTTGCGCAGTGCCTGGCTCATCAGACGAGCCACAACACCAACGCTGGATTCGCCCATTTCACCTTCCAGTTCGCTGCGGGGCAGCAGTGCTGCTACGGAGTCCACGACGATGCAGTCGATTGCGCCGGAGCGTACCAGCTGCTCGGTGATTTCCAGAGCCTGTTCACCGGTGTCGGGCTGAGAAATCAGCAGGGTATCAATGTCAACACCCAGAGCTCTTGCGTATGCGGGCTCCAGTGCATGTTCTACGTCGATGAAAGCTACGTCGCCGCCCATCTTCTGTGCGCTTGCCAGAATGTGCAGTGCCAGAGTGGTCTTACCGCAGGATTCGGGACCGTAGATTTCTACGATACGGCCGCGGGGAACGCCGCCGATACCCAGAGCCATATCCAGAGACAGAGAGCCTGTGGAGATTGCTTCTACGTTTACGGGAATATCGTCGCCCAGACGCATGATTGCGCCCTTGCCGAAGTTCTTTTCAATCTGCGCGATGGCAGTTTCCAGTGCCTTTTTCTTGTCGGCAGCCTGACCGGGCTGAGTGATGGTGCCCATTTTATCTTTTGCCATATTTACACCTCTGAGAATGATTTTTATACGTTGTTTGGTTTGTTATCTATATGATAACAGATGGGGTAGGACTTTTTCGGTACAGCTTAAATGAGCTGCCCCAGAACAACGCGTTCCACGTTGCCTGTGTCCTTCACGGTGCGGATGTTTTTAAAGCCCGCTTTTTTCATTTGCAGGGC
>JAFQPT010000194.1 GCA_017411665.1 Oscillospiraceae bacterium
AGCCGACCGGCTGAACAAAACAGCAGGAGCAGTACTCTTTCTCTTCCCCTTCATTTCCCTCTTTGCCGGAGTGGATATTACTGCGGGAATCTGCGGTATCTTTGCCGCAGTTTCTGCTGTACATGAGTTATACTCGGTGAAGGTGTTGTAAAAAAGATGTGTCGGAACCGCAAAAGCAGTGCGACAGCACTGCGTAACAGCGGAGGAACGATTAGTGACGAAGCGACTTGGGATTAGAAAGAGATTCTATTTTTTATTCGCGTAGATTCGCGTATTTATCGTATTCAAACTGCGGCTAGGAAGAAAAAGCCGCGAATCTACGCGAATAAAAAAAATAAAACCTGAATCATACGATGTCGAAAGCTTCGCTAATCGCTTGCTTTCTGTTACACAACGCCATCGCGTTGCTTTATGGGGATTTACAGAGGGACGCCCTCTTAAAATAGATTAGAATAACTGACCAAAAAAAAAAGAAGTGAAAGTCGGTTATAAGACTTTATCACCAATTCCTGCAGGAGATACTCTTTCCAGAACTTCTCCGTAGAATACATCCTGTAATGTGCCGTCTTCTAAGAGCTCAAGTTCGTAGATGTATGCCTCTTTAAGGATTCCTCCAGAGGAATCGGTTGATGTGTAGTAATATGTGTGCACCCCAACAAGCTCCTCTGTTTCTCCGTCATATATTGAACGAACACAGATTCCGTCATCTTGGAACTCATAGGTGGTTACCTCATCTCCAATCTGCGGAGTTTCTACCCAGATTCCGTCAACTTCTTCATAGACAGTTTTTGTTCCAAGACTGGTCTTCATCTTTCCGTCTTCAGTGAATGAATAGGTATCAAGATAGTAAATCTGAATCTGGTTTTCTCCAAACACTTCCCATGTGAAGGAATATACTTCCGGCTCATCTCCGGTTACATAAATGGTCTCGACACCGGTTCCGTCTTCATTGAAGACATAAGTGTAGTAATAATCAACCTCAGCTCCTCCGGGGATGATTTCCGTCCAGACTCCTCCGAATTTCTCTTCGCCCTCTGCAAGGCTGTAGGAGTACTGAGCGTTATCAGTCATTGTTTTTCCGTCTTCAGAGAAGGTGAAGACAGTAAGTGCTTCATACTGATAGATGCTGTCAGTCTTTTCCCAGAGAATCGGGTAGGTATAATCATTTACCTCATCTGAATAGGAGTAAATTACTTCTCCTGTACCGTCTTCTTCGAAGGTAATCAGATATGATGTACTGAAGTCTTCATACTGAATCGGTTCTGGGGTTTGCCAGCTTCCGACAATGGGGTCTGCTGTGGTAACACAGCCTGCGGTCAGGATGACTGCTGCCAGAAGCAGGATACCTGCAAGTTTTTTCATAAGATAGTAATTGAGGGGAGAGCGGATAAACCTATCCATAAACCAGCGCTTGCGAAATCAATCCGCGGGAACGAAGTTCGAAGCTATAGAATCCGATACCGCTTGATTTTCCCGTCCACCGTGCACTGAATGATACCATCTGTTTCAAGTCTCTTCAGATGCCAACGGACGGTTTGCTCGGAGAGTCCGGAAAGTTTTGCAAGTTCTCTCTGAGTTATATTGGGATTCTCTGATATCAGTCGATAAATTTCCGCAGGGCGAGTTCTGGAAAGTGCCGCCGCGAGTTTTGCCTGACTGAGGCTTTTGGAATTCTTTGGATAGTATCTTGGTGTTCCATGATACTGTGTGCTGATGATGCGGTTTGTCTGCTCTAATTTGTGCAGATGATGTGTCACTGAACCGCGGGAGAATCCAAGGGCAGAGACAATCTGGCTTTCCTGACATCCGGAGTTTTCCGCAATGAAGTTGTAGATGGTGTCTCTCCGGGATGAGGTAACCGTTATTCCCCGCTGAATTATGCAGACGGTTAAGAGAACTGCCGCGGCAGAGAGGAAGATTAGGGGGAAGGGAAATGAGACGGAAGCCTGCGGAACTTGCGGAACAAACTGTGACTGAGTAAGATATATGAAGGTATTTGAGATCTCAGAAGTACTTGTACCAGAACATATTTGTCCGGTTATGTTTGCTGTTGGTATGATACCTGAGATCTCCGGTTTCATTCCACTAACCGGATGTATGAAGAACGGCAGTAAAAGCGGAATGAAACGGAGGTTCATACCTCTATTTCTGTCTGCGAAATGATATAAATGAATTGAGCATCTCATCGCGGTATTAGATTGCACCGTAGAAAAATCCTACAGGGACGTCTCCTTTATGGGACTTTCCTGCCTCTTCAGATATTCGGCGGTACAGTTCATCAAGCTGTACTTTCTCATAATATGTTAGTTCATACCGTGCACGAGACTGAACTTTGGGCGGATTTCCATCAATGAATTTTCCAAGAATGTGAATCTCAATGTAGTTGTGGACTACTTTTGGTTTACTGACGGCAGTATTTGTTTCGTCAGCCCACTGATAGATAATGTCGGTAATTTCCGGATGGAGAGAATACCACAATTCCAGATTATTATATGGTGTTTCCAAATTTCCATAATGCGTCCCTAATCCAATCGATAGATAATATTCATCATTTGCATAAGGCGGCATCACTCTCTCATATTTTTCATAATCTGGATACTCTTTATCAGTATCAGTCTGCACACACCCTGCAGAAAAGACGACTGCAAGGAACACCAGAAGGAGGAGTACTTTCTTCATACATACTCATTCGCGGAAAAAGAGAAAAAGGAATTGAGCATCTAATCGCGGGTTAGATTGCTCCATAGATAAATTCTACTGGAATATTTTTAATGCCGGATTCACTTGCAGCCTCATCAATTCTCTCATAGAGGTCATCAAACTGAACTTTTTCCTCTTCAGTAAGCTCATATCTTGCGCGTGCATGGACAATGGGTGGATTTCCGTCAATGAATTCCCCAAGAATCCTAATCTCAAGATGATTGTGAATCACTTTCGGTTCACGAATAGCGGTCTCTGTTTCCTCAGCCCACTGATAGATGATATCCTTAATTTTCGGATGCAGGG
>JAFQPT010000195.1 GCA_017411665.1 Oscillospiraceae bacterium
GAAGGCTTCCGAAATTACCGAAGATGACCTGAAGGGTCTTGAAAAGGATATGCAGAAGATGACCGACGAATTCATTAAGAAGATCGACGAAATGACTGCAAAGAAGGAAAAGGAACTGTACGCAATCTAAATTGCCGGGCAATATTTGGTATGAGTTTATTCTTTAAAAAAACAACCAAACAGGCGGAGGAGGTTGATTTTAACAACCTCCCCCGCCATATTGCCATTATTTTGGATGGCAATGGACGCTGGGCGCAAAAACGTAATTTGCCCAGAACGGCCGGTCATGCAGCCGGTGCGGAAACATTCCGTAAGATTGCAACGTATTGTAAAGAAATCGGTCTTGAATATTTGACGGTTTATGCGTTTTCTACCGAAAATTGGAAGCGTCCTCAAAACGAAGTGGATACCATTATGGAACTTCTGGAGAAGTATCTGTTTGAGGCCATTGAGCGAATGGAACGCGACCGCGTAAAAATGGAGTTTTTCGGAGATACAACGGTTCTGAGTCCCAAGCTTCAAGGTTTGATTGAGCGTACCCGTGAGATTTCCAAGGGGTACGAAGGCTGTCAGGTGAATATTTGCCTAAACTATGGCGGACGAGATGAAATCATCCGCGGTATTTTGCGATATGCGGAAGAATATAAACAGGGAACAGCCTGTGAACTGACGGAAGATAATTTTGCGGATTATCTTTTTTCCGCCGGAGTCCCGGATCCGGATTTGCTGATTCGTCCGGGCGGAGAATTGCGACTGTCAAATTTCTTGATGTGGCAGTCCGCATATTCCGAATTGTACTTTACTGATACTCTGTGGCCGGATTTTACGGAAAAGGAAATCAATAAAGCGATTGCCGAATTCCAGAGAAGAGACCGCAGATATGGAGGCGTTAAGGTTTGAAAACTCGTGTAATGGTCGGTGTTGTTGCTGTACCTCTAATTTTTATATTGATTCTGTTTGCACCTGTCTGGATGTTTGGTCTTGTTCTTGGGGCAATCGCTGCGATTGCAGCTTGGGAACTGCTGAATTGCGTGTGCAAAGACATTCCTAAAAGAATGATTGCATATGCAGCTGTCGGTGCATTTTTCCTGCCTTTTGGCACAAGTTTGGGCGAATATATGCTTGTTGAGCGTTTTGTGCTATGGGGACTTGTTGTTATTATGTTTTGCGAGCTGATGCTGAGCTTCCTGCGTGACGATAAAATGGCGTTTGATCCGATTGTTTTGGTCCTGTTTGCCGGTTTTGTGCTTCCCATGATGTTCACTTCTCTGATTCGCATTGACATGATGGAAAGCGGCAAGTACCTGCTTCTGATGGTGTTTGTTGTTGCATTTGCAAGTGACTCCTTTGCGTATTTTGCAGGGATGTTCCTTGGAAAGCATAAGCTTGCACCTCAGTTGTCTCCCAAAAAGACCATTGAAGGCAGTGCAGGCGGTTTTCTGGGTACAATCGTTTGTATGTTGCTTTATGGCTTTGTTATGAGCTTGAATGGCTATACTGTCAATTATGTTGTAATTGCCATTTACGGCTATCTGGGCAGTTTGGTCGGTCAGCTTGGTGACTTGTCTTTCTCAGCAATCAAGAGACTGCATGACGTCAAGGACTACAGCAATCTGATTCCCGGTCACGGTGGCATTTTGGACCGTTTTGACAGTATGCTGTTTATTGCACCTTTGATTGAATTGTTGCTGCTGTGGGTTCCCGCTGTAATGTAAGGAGAAATAGTATGGTAAATGCGATTTCCATTCTTGGTTCTACCGGCTCTATCGGTAAACAGACGATTAATGTTGCGAAACGATTGAATCTGCCTGTAAAGGCGATTTCTGTTCAAAAAAGTATTGGGTTGGCTGAGCAGCAGGCGAGAGAATTGCATCCCGAACTTGTTGCGGTTTTTGACCATGATGCGGCAAATACACTTCGTGATAGACTGTCCGATACGAATATCCGTGTGGTTTCCGGTGAAGAGGGTTTGATCGAAGCTGCGACCATTGATTCTGCCGATTGTGTTGTAACCGCGGTGTCCGGCGCAATTGGGCTGAAGCCTACATTGGCTGCAATTGACACTGGTAGACGGATTGCGCTTGCCAATAAAGAAACCCTTGTTTGCGCAGGGGACATTGTTATGGCACGTGCCAAAGAAAAAGGAAGTGAGATTCTTCCGGTAGACTCCGAGCATTCCGCGATATTTCAGTGTTTGTGTGGCAGAAATCCCGGTGAATTGAGGAAAATTCTTTTGACCGGTTCCGGTGGTCCTTTCCGCGGCAAGCCCATTGAGGAACTTGAACACATTACTCCGGAGCAGGCGGTTAAACACCCTAACTGGAGTATGGGGGCAAAAATCAGTGTTGACAGTGCGACTATGATGAATAAGGGGCTTGAATTTATCGAGGCAATGCATTTGTTTGCATGTAGCCCTGACGACATTGAAGTCATCGTTCATCCCGAAAGCATCATACACTCTATGGTAGAGCTTGTTGACGGAAGTGTGATTGCGCAGTTGGGTGTTCCCGATATGGAATTGCCGATTCAGCTCGCATTGACTTACCCCGAACGTGTTGCTTCGGATTCTGACAGACTGGACTTTTTCTCTCTTGGGAAAATGACCTTTGAAAAGCCCGATTTGAAGAAGCTGCCCTGCTTGGATATGGCGATTCAGTCGGCCAAAATCGGTGGTACTGCGACGACTGTTCTCAGTGCCGCAAATGAAGTTGCGGTTGCACTGTTTTTGAACCATCAGATCGGTTACAATCAGATTTACAGAAGTGTTGCAGAAGCTTTGGAGCACGTAAAGTTTACTGCAAAACCTGATTTGGAAACGATTTTGGAAGCTGACTATGCAGCTCGCATTTATGTCAAGGAGCATTTTGCTTAATGTATATTATCATTGCGATTATACTCTTTGGTATTTTAATTGCCGTTCATGAGTTTGGCCATTTTATTACGGCCAAACTCTGCGGCATTAAAGTACTTGAATTTGCCATCGGTATGGGACCTTTGCTTTGGAGTAAGCAGGGGAGGGAAACGCTCTACAGCTTGCGTTTGCTGCCTATCGGTGGCTATTGTGCTATGGAAGGGGAAGATGAGGAATCGGATGACCCACGTTCCTTCAGTGCACAGCATCCTTTGAAAAAAGCTTTGGTATTGGTAGCCGGAGCTGCTATGAACTTTTTATTTGGGCTTATCCTGATTTTTACGGTGTTTTTGTTCAGTGCACCGCAAACCATGGAAATCACAGATTTCATGGAAGGCTGCCCTTATGAAAGTTTAGACGGCTTTCACATTGGCGATGATATTTATAAAATTGATGGTCATCGTGTGTATGCGGTAAGCGATGTTTCCGCTTATCTTTCACAGGGAGAAATCCATGATATTATTGTTCGACGTGATGGAAAGTTTGTCAAACTAGATGATTATGAAATTACGCTCCGTGAATATGAAGAATCTGATGGCTTGCGATATGGTTTTTATTTTCAGGCGACGGCAGATTCTTTTGGAGATACTTTGCGATATACGTGGTACTGCTCCATGAACTTTGCTCAGATGATATGGATGAGTTTAAGGGATCTGGTGTCAGGAATTTACGGTGTAAATGATTTAAGTGGTGTAGTCGGAATTGTTGGAGTGATGAATGACGTAGGACAGTCTTCTCCCACGTTTTTTGATGCAATCTTAAACCTGCTTTATTTTGCTGCCTTCATTGCTGTTAATCTGGCGCTTATGAACTTACTGCCGATTCCTGCTCTTGACGGCGGACGTATTTTCTTTTTGATTATTTTATGGCCGATTGAGAAACTTTTGGGCCACAAAATCGATCCTAAATATGAGGGCTATATTCATTCCGTTGGTCTTGCGCTTCTTATGGCGCTAATGATCTTTGTTATGCTAAACGATGTATTAAGAATTGTAGGTTGATTATGAAACGAACTGAAACAAGTGTAATTTACGTGGGTAAGGTTCCTGTTGGCGGCAACCATCCTGTTGCTGTTCAGTCTATGTGCAACACCAAAACCCATGATGTGGAAGGCACTTTGCGTCAGATTAAGGCGCTTGCTGCTGCGGGCTGTGATATTGTGCGCTTAGCAGTTCCCGATATGGAATCAGCAAAAGCGATCAGCGCAATTAAGGAACGATCTCCTCTTCCTATCGTTGCCGATATCCATTTTGACTACAAATTGGCATTGGAGGCAGCTGAACGCGGTGTAGATAAGATTCGCATTAATCCCGGCAATATCGGTGCGGATGATAATGTTAAAGCTGTTGCAAAAATCTGCGCGCAAAAGAACATTCCGATTCGAATCGGTGTCAACGCAGGAAGCCTGGATGCAAAGCTTCTGGCGAAGTATGGCCATCCCACTGCAGAGGCTATGGTTGAAAGTGCGCGTAAGGAAGTACAGCTTCTCAATCGATATGACTTCAACGATATTTGCCTGTCTTTGAAAACATCTTCCGTTCCTTTGACCATTGCATCTTATCGCTTGGCATCGGAAGAATTTGCCTATCCTCTTCATGTCGGCGTGACGGAGACCGGCACTGTGAAAAATGGGACGATCCTGTCTGCTGTTGGGATTGGGACGCTTTTGTGTGAGGATATCGGGAATACCATTCGAGTATCTTTGACAGGTGACCCTGTTGAAGAAGTCACAACAGGGATTTCGATTTTGAAGGCTGCAGGGCTTCGCGAAGGTGGAATACGATTTATTTCCTGCCCTACATGCGGCAGAACAGAAATTGATTTGATTTCTCTTGCAGGTGAGGTGGAAAACCGTCTTGCCGGTATCGACCGTGATATTACTGTTGCGGTTATGGGTTGTGTAGTAAATGGTCCCGGGGAAGCAAGAGAAGCAGATTATGGCATTGCCGGCGGTAAGGGGAATGGCATCCTCTTTAAAAAGGGAGAAATCGTTCGTCGAGTTCCCGAAAACCAGCTGTGTGATGCTCTTCTTGAAATGATTATGAAGGACGAGTAATATGGCAAAAGTACCTTTTTTAGAAATATTACCCGGGTGCGATGGCATGGGGGAAATGTGCGGAGGATTGCAAAATGCGTTTGTGACCGAGATTATGATTCATGAGGTCAATAACAGCATGGAAATCTCTGCTTTCTTTCAGCAGGCTCCCGCGGCGGCGGAATTATCTGCAATCGAAGGACGAATTGCAGGCGATTACGGCTTGAGTGATGTTTCCATTAAGGCTTCGTTTCCCAAAGAATTAGATAAAGAAAAAATTGACGATGCACCGTTGTTCGGTCGTAAAATTAAAGTAAAAAACGTTTCTCCAATGAATACACTGGAGGCTTCTTCTGAGGAAGTCGTGGTGGTTGGTGAAGTGTTCTCTACCGATAGCCGTGAAATTCCCAGATACAATGCTACTGTATTCTCATTTGAAATGACTGACTTTGCAGGTTCCATCCGATGCAGCCGCTTTCTCAGCACGGATGAAGAAAAAGAGGTCATGAACAAAATTAAAGTTGGTGACTATATTACAGTTACCGGTACTGTCTCTTACAATAAATTCGATGATGACAATGTTTTGGAATTTCGTAATATTTGGAAAACCAAACGCACAAAACGAATGGATAATGCCGTTGAAAAGCACATTGAACTGCATTTACATACCCGTTTCTCCAATACAGATGCGTTGACAGACCCCAAAGCATTGATTAAACGATGCAAAGAATGGGGGATTCCTGCTGTTGCAGTTACTGAC
>JAFQPT010000196.1 GCA_017411665.1 Oscillospiraceae bacterium
AGGACGACGCACACATCTTCATGACCTGGGATCAGATGAAGGACGAAATCAAGAACGTAGTCAAGCTGTTTGACGAAGTTTATTCTGTATTCGGCCTGAAGTACACCATCGAAGTTTCCACCATGCCCGAAGATCACATGGGCGATGAAAAGGACTGGGATTTCGCAACCGAAACTTTGAAGCAGGCTGTTACCGAAATGGGTAAGGACTACGTCATCAACGAAGGTGACGGCGCATTCTACGGTCCCAAGCTGGACTTCCATCTGGCAGACTCTCTGGGCAGAACCTGGCAGTGCGGTACCATTCAGCTGGACATGCAGCTGCCCGAACGCTTCGAACTGGAATACACCGGTGAAGACGGTCAGAAGCATCGTCCCGTTATGATTCACCGCGTTGTTCTGGGCTCTATCGAACGCTTTATCGGCGTTATCACCGAGCACTTCGCAGGCGCATTCCCCACCTGGCTGGCTCCTGTGCAGGTGAAGGTCATGCCCATCACCGACAGAACTGCAGACTATGCAAAGGAAATCGCTGCAAAGCTGGATGCAATGGATATCCGTGTCGAAACTGACCTGCGTAACGAAAAGATTGGTTACAAGATTCGTGAAGCTCAGATGCAGAAGATTCCTTACATGATCGTTCTGGGCGATAAGGAAGCGGAAGCAGGCACCATTTCCGTACGTACCCGCACCGGCGGCGATATGGGCGTTATGGAATTTGATGCATTTGCTGCTCAGATTCAGGAAGAAATCAAGACTATGGCAAACGGTCTGGAATAATTTTGAATTGATTTCCATTACCAACGAATAAATCATAAGACTCCCTCCAATACTATCGGAAACGATAGACGAGGGAGTCTTTTTATATGAAACGGCAATATCGAAACTATATCTGTGGCTTTTTGGCGGTACTGTTTCTTGCAAGTCTGTTTGGTACAGCTGCTTCGGCGTCTTATAAACGGGGCAGCAGCGGAGAAACAGTGAAGCAGATTCAGACGAAGCTGAAGGAATGGGGCTATTATGATGGTGCGGTTGACGGTGTATATGGCAGCGGCACCGAAAAGGCAGTTCGCTATTTTCAGGAAAAGAACGGTCTGACTGCTGACGGGAAAGTCGGACAGAAAACAATGGATGCTTTGGGGATTATGGCACAGCAGCAGGCGGCGGGGAATAGCGGCGGCGATGAAGCGCTTCTGGCAAGACTGATTTCCGCGGAAGCCAGAGGTGAGCCCTATACGGGGCAGGTTGCGGTGGGTGCGGTTGTTCTCAATCGCGTCGATCATCCATCCTTTCCCAATACGATTTCCGGTGTGATTTATCAGTCCGGAGCGTTCTCTTGTTTGTATGACGGGCAGTGGGATGAGCCGGTTGCGGATAGTGCGTATAAGGCGGCCCGAGAAGCCCTTGCAGGATCTGACCCTACGGGCGGTGCGATTTATTATTTTAATCCCGTGACTGCAACAAGCAAGTGGATTTGGTCCAGACCGGAAATTATTACTATTGGGAAGCATCGGTTTTGCTCATGATATTTCTGTTCGTTGCAAAATAGGAGTCGTAATGCTATACTGAAGTATACCGATGAAAGAAGGTGTGCTGATGAGAACTTGTCCGAAATGCGGCTCCTATTTGCCGGATGGTAAGGTGCTTTGTCCTGCGTGTGGGCGTCTGATTATTGGAGTGAGTGATAGCGCAAGAGACAGTATTCGCGCTGAGCGTGCGCGTACTCATACCCGTATTCAGGATGCAGATAGCGAAGTAAAACGTGATGCGTGGCTGTCACCGAAACAAAAAAATCCCTATCAAGGGCATACATATGAACAGCATAAATCCCATGATCCCCGCAGCAAGGATTATTATAAGCCCAAGTATGAAACAAGTGCAACGAATCTTCCTGTCGGTACTCGGAATTTGATTTGTGCTGCGGCTTATTTTGGCATTTTCTTTGTACTGCCGCTTTTTTTGCTGCCCAATACAAGGGAAGGGAAGTTCCATGCCAATCAAGGTCTCGTTTTGATGGTTTTTAATATTTTGATGGGGGTCTTGATGGGGATTCTTGTGGGAATCTTCGGAGAAGTGGCATCTGTTCTTGCGGCGCTGCCTCCGCTGCTGATGGTTTATGGTGCGGCGAATGCACTGAAAGGAAATATGAACGAGCTGCCGCTGATTGGGAAAATTCAGCTGCTGAA
>JAFQPT010000197.1 GCA_017411665.1 Oscillospiraceae bacterium
GCACGTACGCGGCGCAAACTGCTCATGGTACCGCCTACACCCAGTGCTTCGCCAATGTCATGACAAAGTGTACGGATGTAGGTACCCTTGGAGCAGGTTACATCCAGACAATAGTCCCCTTCTTCCAGATGGCTGTTATCGACCAACTCCAAAGAATGGATGGTGATTTGACGGGGCTTACGCTCCACTTCACCGCCCTTACGGGCAATGTCGTAGAGTTTCTGTCCGTTGACCTTTAACGCAGAATACATGGGAGGAATCTGACTGATTTCCCCCATAAAACGAGGCAAAACAGCTTTCAATTCTTCCTGTGTAACACAGCATTCTGTCTCTTTCAGTATCGTACCGGTAATATCCTGTGTATCTGTTTCCACACCAAGACGCAATCCCGCAATGTACTGCTTAGCATCCGCTTCCGCAAACTCCACTGCTCTGGTGGCTCTGCCCACAAACACAACAAGCAACCCCGTTGCCAAAGGATCCAGTGTTCCCGAGTGTCCGATTCGGCGCTCCTGCAGCAGTCTGCGCAGCTTCCCCACTACATCATGACTTGTCCAGTCACGAGGCTTGTCAATCAAAATGATCCCGTTCATACAGGCCACTCCTCATTGATTGCAGCCAGCACCTGCTCAGCTGCGCCATAAACGCTGTCGTTGATTTTGCAGCCTGCCGCCATCGCATGACCGCCGCCGCCGAATTTCGCGCAGACATTGGATACATTCACGGGAGGCTTGGAGCGCAGAGACAGCTTGGAAGTACCGTCATCATTTTCCTTGATGGTAACAGCCACAATGACTCCCTCGGGACGTCCTGCCAGATTAGCCAAATCGTCCATATCCTTTTCCTTTGCACCGCTGCGGGCAATCATATCCTTGGTCACCAGTGCAATGGCAACCTTGCCTTCGCGATGGAACTGCATTTCGGAATTAATCATAGTTTCCAGCATAATACGTTCTTTTGCCACGCTGCGGAAAAATTCCACATTCAGTTTTCCGTTTTCCGCACCGTAATCCACCAGCTTTGCCGCTGCGCGCAGGGTATCGCTGTTGGTATTCATATACTGGAAGCAGCCGGTATCGGTAGATACCGCAATATACAGCAGGTTCGCTTCTTCCCTGCTGACATCGCCGCACATGGCTTCGATGACCTCCAGAATCAGTTCCCCGCAGGCCGCGGTATGAGGAGACACAAAGGTCTGCTCCGCATAGCCGCTGTTGGAGCCGTGATGGTCAATACACAAATTGACCATACCCGCAAAGCCTTTGGGGAACATGGTCACATCCGCAGTGTCAACCGCCACCACAGTTTCATATACATAGTCCACAGGCGCGAAATACCCGCCCACATAGGGCAGGTATTTCTCTGTGGCTTCTTCATTTTTCAGCAGGTATGCCTGCTTGCCCATACGACGCAGCGCACTGCACAGTGCACCGCCGCTGCCTAAGGTATCCCCATCGGGACGGGTATGGGTAATCAGCAGGAACTTGTCACGCTGCTGCAGGTATTCGGCCACAGCTTTTGCGTTCATTCCCAGTCCTCCAGTTCATCTTCTTCACTGACAGGGGGAATGTTCAAATTTTCCAGAATACCACTGATTTTTGCGCCGTATTCAATAGATTTATCGATTTCAAATACCAACTCGGGAGTGTAAACCAGCTTCAGAGTGGAGCCCAGCTCGCGACGTAGCCAGCCGGATGCACTCTTCAGCCCCTTCTTGAATTCCTTCTCATCCTGCAGACCGTAAACGCTCAGCCATACCTTCGCATAACGCAGGTCACCGGTGGTTTCCACGCGAGTGATGGTAATCATGCCCTGACCGCTGACGCGGGGGTCCTTTATCTGACGGAGACGGTCAGCCAGAATACGCTGGATATCGTCATTGATTCTTCCGATTCTTGCAGATGCCATATACTATCCTTTCAGCCTAACATCAAGGCATAATCTGGCGCATCACGTAGATTTCCAGTTCGTCGCCTTCCTTAACGTCGTTGTACTTTTCAATCTGCAGACCGCATTCGTAGCCTTCCTTGACTTCCTTTACGTCATCCTTGAAACGACGCAGAGATGCCAGTTCACCGGTGTAGATTACGATGCCTTCGCGGATGACACGAACACCGCTGTTGCGTTCGATCTTGCCGTCGGTGACATAGCCGCCGATGATGGTACCAACCTTGGATACCTTGAAGGTCTGACGAACTTCTACGCGTCCGATGACAACTTCTTCGTACTTGGGAGCCAGCATACCCTTCATAGCGGTTTCAACTTCGTTGATGCAGTCATAGATAACGCTGTACAGACGGATTTCAACACCGCCGCGCACTGCGCTGTCACGAGCTGCTGCATCGGGACGTACGTTAAAGCCAACAATCAGAGCGCCGCTGGTAGCAGCCAGCATAACGTCGGATTCATTGATGGCACCGGGTGCTGCGTGGATAACCTTGACACGAACTTCTTCGTTGGTCAGCTTTTCCAGAGAAGCCTTAACTGCTTCTGCAGAGCCCTGTACGTCTGCCTTAACAATGATGTTGAAGTCCTTCAGCTCGCCTTCCTGAATGCGGCTGAACAGGTCATCCAGAGAGACCTTCTTTGCTGCCCCGAAGAGAGCATCCTTCTTCTGCTGCTTGCGTTCTTCAACCAGCTCACGAGCCATACGTTCATCGGAAACTGCGTTGAAGGTGTCACCTGCTGCGGGAACTTCGCTCAGACCGTCGATTTCAACGGGTACGGAGGGACCTGCTTCGGTGATGCGTTCACCCTTATCGTTGATCATAACACGGACACGGCCGACTGCGGTGCCTGCGATGATGATGTCGCCCTTTCTCAAGGTACCGTTCTGAACCAGAACAGTCATAACGGGACCACGGCCGCGGTCCAAACGAGCTTCGATAACTGCGCCCTTTGCTGCGCGGTTGGGGTTAGCCTTCAGTTCCTGCATTTCTGCAACCAGAACTACGTTTTCCAGCAGTTCATCAATGCCCATACCGGTCTTTGCGGAGATGGGAACGATAATGGTGTCGCCACCCCATTCTTCGCTGACCAGTTCGTATTCAGTCAGCTGCTGCTTGATGCGTTCGGGATTTGCACCGAACTTATCCATCTT
Organism: Oscillospiraceae bacterium; assembly: GCA_017411665.1. The sequence continues at coordinate 3,101 of JAFQPT010000197.1, forward strand.
GTTAACTGCAACAATGATGGGAATATTTGCTGCCTTAGCGTGGTTAATGGATTCAACAGTCTGGGGCATAATGCCGTCGTCTGCTGCTACAACCAGAATTGCAACGTCGGTAACCATTGCGCCGCGTGCACGCATGGAAGTAAATGCTTCGTGACCGGGGGTATCCAGGAAGGTAACGGGGCTGCCGTTTACGTCAACGGTGTAAGCACCGATTGCCTGGGTAATGCCGCCTGCTTCGCCCGCTGCAACGTGTGCATTGCGGATATAGTCCAGCAGAGAGGTCTTACCGTGGTCAACATGACCCATAACAACAACAACGGGTGCACGTGCTACCAGATCTTCTGCCTTGTCTTCGCTGTCGTCAATGAGCTTTTCTTCTACGGTAACAATGACTTCGCGTTCAATCTTGCAGTCAAATTCCATAGCTACCAAAGCTGCGGTATCGTAGTCGATGACATCGGATACGGAAGCAAAGGTGCCCATCTTAATTAGGGACTTGATAACTACCGCTGCACTCTTCTTCATACGACTTGCCAGTTCGCCAACGGTGATTTCGTCGGGGATGGAAACCTTGGTCTGTGCCTTACGGGCGATTTCAAGCTGCAGACGCTGCATTCTGTCCTTTTCTTCCTGCTTGCGCTTATTGGAAGGAGCCTGCTGACGCTGCTTGTTCTTGCCACCGATTTTTTCCTTGCCGCGGCCACGACCCATACGTTCGCCCTTATCGCCTGCCAGATCATCGTACTTTTCGTTGAACTTATCAATATTGGTTGCGCTTGCCGCACCGCGGGTGTCAACAATACGCTTTTCGGGCACCTTCTTGGACACGATAGGCCCCTGCTGAGTCTGCTGCTGAGCAGGCTGCTGTGCAGGCTTGTTGCCCTGTGCATTGCCGCCTCTTTCCTGACGGTTGCCGCCCTTATTGCCCTGTTCTCTCTTATCTTCTCTCACGGTCTTATCGTCTGCCTTCTTGGTTTCTTCTTTCTTTTCCTTCTTGGGCGCTGCCTTGGGAGCAGCGGTCTTGTAAAGGTCTTCCAGACTTTCCATCTGATTGTGCTGAGTCATATATTCAAAAATGATGTCCAGTTCTCTGCCTTCCAGAACCTGCATGTGGTTCTTGGGAGTAGTGGCATAGTCTGTCAAAATCTGAGTGATTACTTTGGATGTGGTTTTGAAGTCCTTTGCGACTTCGTGTACGCGGTACTTTTCAATACTCAAGCCTTAGTCCTCCTCTTCCCTAACTTCTTATTACGTTCATGTGCTTTCTGCTCTGCTTTGCGCTTGTTCTGCTGCTTCAGCTTTTCTTCCAGCTGTGCGATCAGTTCCTTGTGTTCGCCTTCGGTGTCCAGTGCCTTCATAAAAGCAACTGCCAAACCCAAATCGTACACAGCCATCATAGAGATGGAGCCTCTGCCCAGACGTCCTGCCAGTTCCATTTTGGTGTAGGGCAGAACCAGCAAAGGAATCTTTCGTCCGTAAACAAATCCCTTTGCACGGGCATGTGCATTCTCGGATGCGTCACTTGCCAGAAGCAGGAGCTTTACCTTACCTTCTCTGCAGGCAATGCCGCAGTCGGTTTCGCCAACAGCGCAGGCGCCTGCCTTGCGCATCAGCCCCAGATAATTCAACGCCTTATCCATTTGCTTCCGCCTCCATTTCCTGTTCCAGACGGTCATAGATCTCATCGGGGATTTGTGTATCCAGAGACCGTTCGATTGCTTTGGATTTTCTTGCTTTCTTCAAGCAGCCGCTGTCTTTGCAGACATAAGCGCCTCTACCGGATGCCTTGCCTCTGCCGTCCAGACTGATTTCTCCTTCGGGAGACCGTACCACACGGATGAGGGTCGCTTTCGGCTTCATTTCACGGCAGCCGAGACACTGCCGCATGGGAATTTTCTTCTGCATACCTGCTCGACTCCCTTCTCGTTATTTATACAGCCTGACTTTCGGGCTTGATATCAATTTTATAACCGGTCAGCTTAGCTGCCAGACGTGCGTTCTGGCCTTCCTTACCGATTGCCAGAGACAGCTGAGTGTCGGGAACGACAACACGGCAGCTTCTGCCGTCTTCCAGCATGGTAACGCTGATGACATCTGCAGGAGACAGAGCTGCTGCGATGTACTGAGCGGGGTCTTCGCTGTACTTGATGATGTCGATCTTTTCGCCGTGCAGTTCTTCCACAATGGAAGCCACACGACCGCCGCGGGTACCGACGCATGCACCGATGGGATCAACGTTTTCGTCGGAAGACCAAACGCTCATCTTGGTGCGGCTGCCTGCTTCACGTGCAATGGACTTGATTTCCACGATGCCGTCGAAGATTTCGGGAACTTCCATTTCAAACAGGCGCTTGACGAAGCCGGGGTGGGTACGGGAAATCAGTACCTGAGGACCTCTTGCATTGCGGCGAACTTCCACAACATATACCTTGATGTGGTCGCCTTCACGCAGCTGTTCGCCGCGGATACGTTCCTGAGCCAGCAGCATTGCTTCGGTGCATTCGGAGTTGGAGTTGATTTTGATGTGAGCAGCGCCGGTTCTGGGGTCGATGCGGGAAACAACGCCGGTCAGCAGTTCGTGTTCCTTGGAGGTGAACTCGTCATAGACCATGCCGCGTTCTGCTTCACGAATGCCCTGAATGATAACCTGCTTTGCAGCCTGAGCAGCAATACGGCCGAAGTTCTTGGTTTCTACGGGGATTGCAATGGTGTCGCCCAGCTTTGCGCCGCGTACAACCTTCTTTGCTACGGGCAGGGTCACTTCGCAGTAGGGTTCGTAAACATCTTCTACAACTACTTTATATTCAACCAGCTGAATCTTCTTTGCCTTTTCGTCCAGAAGAACTTCTACATTGCCTTCGTATTCCACATTGTCCTTGCGGAATGCAGCCAGCAGAGCCTGGGTGATTTTTTCATACATGTATTCCTTGGGAATACCTTTTTCTTTTTCAATATCAGCAACAGCTGCAAAGAATTCTGCGTTCATATTTCTCCTTACCTTTCTGATCTATTCTTAAAAATCTACGTGCAGCTTCACCTGTGCTACCTGAGCCTTCTTCAGTTCCACAGTCTTGCCGTTCACGTCGAGAGTGATATCGCCGTTATTGTATGCAGCCAGATTGCCAATGTAGCTCTTCTGACCGTTTACTGCCTGATACAGCTTTACGGATACCTGTGCACCCATAAACTTTTCAAAATCAGAGGGGCGCTTGAGTTCACGTTCGATGCCTGCGGAGCCGACTTCGAACACATAGCTGCAGGGAATGGGGTCTGCTTCGTCCAGAATGGGATCCAGAGTGCGGCTGAAGTTTTCGCAGTCAATGATGTTGACGCCTTCTTCCTTATCCAGATACACACGCAGGTACTGAGTGCCTGCTTCCTTTACAAATTCAACGTCCCAGATTTCAAGACCCATGTCATCAGCCACAGGCTGTGCCAGAGCCCATACTTTTTCAGTAATTTTACTCATATAACACCTGTCTTTAGTTATTTTAAAATAATCAACAAAAAGAGTGGGCTCTCGCCCACTCCCAAAAACCATGATACTAACTGCACATATTATAACACAAATAATAAGAAATGCAACTGTTTTTTCCCGCTCTTTTTGTCAAATTACGGGTTTTGGCCCTCTGTTTCCATCTGGACCTGTTCGCTGAGAGCCTCCTGCTCCAGATCATATTCCACATTGCGGGACGCCACGATCATGACCAGAATCAATGCCAGCATGATCACAATCACGCGCTTTACTGCTTCTTTCATGAACTCCATAAACTGAGTCATGCCCATACGGTATCCCTCCTTCCCTCAAATCAGATTCGTATTATATCATAATTATACACACTCGTCAAAGTGTTGTTGCAGTATTTCCAGCGCTTTCTTTTCAATTCTGGAAATATAGCTGCGGGAAATCCCCAATCTCTTTGCAGTTTCGCGCTGAGTCAGCGGCTGACCTCCATTCAATCCGTACCGCAGCCGAATCACCTCCGCCTGTCGGGGTTCTAATTTCGTATCCACGGCTTTCCGCAGCTGTTGGAGCAGCTGTGTATCGCCAACCCGCTCCAGTGCTTCGTCCTCACTGTACAGCATATCCATCAGTGATACGCCCATGCCCTCTCCGTCTATGTCCATAGTATCAGACAGGGAGACATCTCCTGCCGTTTTCTTCATCGCCCGAAAATGCATCAGTACCTCATTTGCTACCCTCTCCCCAATCGGTTTTATACGCACCAAAGAACGCTCCTTCTCCCGTAGAGGCATTTTCATCCTCAAGATCGCCGAATTCGACATTTTCATAGGTATCAAAGGTGTCTTCTTCCTCGCTTTCGTCACCTATGTGATCCATTCGACTTAACATATCGGGGTACTCGATTTCTTCATCGCCTGCACCGAACAGCACCAAGTGGGCATTCGTACCGTCCCAAATCACCTTGCGGAGAACACTTCTCACAGCCGATCGCTTCTGTTCTATCCCCATATGATCAATGCCGTCTCTGAGCATACGCATCATCTGCATCATGAGGTCGAACTCCATATCGGTAAGATTCTGCTGAGAGGTCAATGCTTCCAGCTCACGAATACGAGCATTCATGTCCTCGCATTCATGGTTCATCTCTTCAATGCGTTTTGCAATGGGTCCTCTGGCACTGCTGTCTCCCAGCTCTACCAGATAATCGACGAGGCTGTTGATCTTTCTTTCAAGCTCTGCTTTTTCCTGCAGCATCACAGCAAGTCGATCCTCATATTGCACTCTGTTACCGACGAACAACCTTCGGCTCTGCTCCAGTTGTTGGTGAAATACACCGTTGTTTTCCGCCAGCATCTTGATTTGCTCAATCACTGCAGTGTCCAGAATATTGCCGTTTGCGTTCCGCTTATTGCATACAGCCTTTTTGCTGCGTTCCTTCATCTTGCAGACGTATGTATAAACAGGCTGACCATCTACCGTTGTCCGTTTACTGATTTTCGGATACATACGCTCACCACAGCTGCAGAAAATCAGACCGGTCAACAACGCTTCATTAATACGCGGCTTACGATATGCCTTGTTTTTGTTTCGTTCCAACGACTCCTGCACCGCAATCCACTGCTTCCCTGTAATCATACCGGGATGCTTGCCCACAGACACGATCCACTCACTGGGCGGCAGAAACTCCGTAGTCTTCCCTTTCTCTTGATTGGTGCGATTGTAGGCCATGATTCCATGCACACCATCAAAATCGGTCTTTTCGGAAAACAGATCGGAATCCACGCTAATGAAATAATCATATGTATCCTCATCCGCAATGGCATAAACGGGATTCTGCAAAATCGCTTTAATGGCGAATCTTGAGAAGTTCTTGTTGTTTTTTGTCTTGAACCCTCGTTTCAGCAGCTCGGCTTCCGTGGCAGTCAGCGAGTCCGTTTCCTTATATAATTCAAAAATCAGCTTTATAATTTCCGCTTCCTCCGGAATCAGCTTCAGCTTACAGACCTTTTTCGATTTCCCATCGATTGTAACACTCTCAACCGCCTCCGATTCGTATCCGGTAGGTGTCGTACCGCCGAGCCATCGCCCAGTCTTGGCAAGTTCATGCATATTGTCGCGGATACGCTCCGCGATGGTCTCACGCTCCAGCTGAGAAAATACCGACGCAATATACATCATCGCACGCCCCATGGGAGTGCTGGTATCAAACTGCTCTCTGATGGATACAAAGTCGATGTCCAAGCGAGCCAGTTCCTCGATCAGCCCCGCAAAGTCACTGACATTACGGCTGATACGGTCAAGACGATAGACAATAACAGCTCGGAATTTACGCTTTCTCGCTGCATCCATCAGCTTCTTAAAATCGGGACGATTCAGATTGCCGCCGGAGAAGCCCTCATCTTCAAAGATCTCAACCTTTTCAAGAGCCGCTTCTCCGTAGTGCATCCGCACATACTCCTTGCACAGCTCCACTTGGTTGCCGATACTTTCGCCCTTCCCCGTAAACTTCGACTTACGGGAATAAATCGCAATGGCGTCACCGTTTTTTCTCATATCACGCCCTCCTCATTATATATTGCTATATTTATATTGCTGAGTGACTCAAACAGATAACCGAGTCCC
>JAFQPT010000198.1 GCA_017411665.1 Oscillospiraceae bacterium
GAGCGGAGGTTGCTTCGTCGCACAGCAGTACCTTGGGGTTGGTAGCCAGTGCACGTGCAATTGCCACGCGCTGCTGCTGACCGCCGGAAAGCTGAGCGGGATATGCCTTTGCCTTGTCGGGCAGGCCTACCAGCTCCAGCAGCTCCATAGCCCGCTTTTCCGCTTCTGCCTTCTTCATGCCTGCCAGCTCCATGGGGAAGCAGACATTCTTGAGGCAGTTGCGCTGCATGAGCAGGTTGAAGCTCTGGAAAATCATGGTGATGTCGCGGCGAGCCTCGCGCAGCTCCTTATCGGAGAGCATGCCCATGTTCTTGCCGTCAATGATGACCTGACCGGAGGTGGGACGTTCCAGCATGTTGATGCAGCGGACGAGGGTGGACTTACCTGCACCGGACATACCGATGATGCCGTAGATGTCACCGTCGTTGATGGTCAGGTTGATGTCCTTCAGTGCGTCCACTTCGCCTGCTTTGGTATGGAAGGTTTTGTAAAGGTGTTTGATTTCAATCATTTTGGAGTGACTCCTTGTTTATGATGGGGTGTGGTTTGTTCACACCTGTCATACCGAGCGAAGCGGCAATGCTGCGAAGTCGAGCATATCTCCCATGATTATGGGGATTCGCTCCATTCGCTCACGATGTTCGCTCAGTCGGAATGACAGCAAAAAACGGGATTCATAAAAAACGCCGGAGGCTATGAGCCGCCGGCGTTTTTGCGGAAGTTTGAATTACTTGATTGCGTCCAGAGAGGTCTGCTTGCCGCCGTAGATGCCCATGGGTTCAACGTGGATGCCTGCAACGGTTACGATGTGAGTGCCGTTTTCAGCGTTGAAGTCGTCCAGATAGGGAACGTGCTGGAAGTAGTTTGCGAATACTTCGCCGGATTCTACTACCATGTTGGGCTGTACATAGTCGGTGAATTCAATGATATCCAAAGTGATGTCCTTAGCTGCCAGAATGTCCTTAGCCAGTGCCAGAACTTCAGCATGGGGAGAGGGAGAAGCTGCTACGGAAATGGTGGTGCCAGCCAGTGCAGCGTAGTCAACGGATGCGTCGTAGCCGTCGCCGGGGTTTTCAACAACGGAGATTGCGGAGCCTGCGTAGGTTGCTGCGAAGTAGTCAGCTACGGTCTTGGAGCCCAGAGCAGCTGCCAGAGCCTTAGCTTCGGGGGTGTTTTCATTGCCTTCCTTTACGCACAGGATGTTTACGTAAGCGGATGCGGAGCCTTCCTGAGCCAGGGAATCTTCAGCGGGGTTCAGACCTGCGGGGATTGCGTAGTTGGAGTTGATGATGCCGAAGTCAACGTCGGGCAGGATGTTGGGAATCTGAGCAGCTTCAACTTCTTCAAATTCGATGCCGTAGGGGTTATCGGTAATGTCGCCGATGGTAGCGGTGATGCCTGCGTTGGGGTCAACGGTGATGTAGCCCAGTTCCTGCAGCAGCAGCAGTGCGCGTGCTTCGTTGGTGGTGTCGTTGGGGACTGCGATGGTCAGAGCAGCTTCTTCAGAGGAGCCGCCGCCGCAAGCGACGAGTGCAAAACAGAGTACGAGTGCCAGTGCCAGAGCGATGATCTTTTTCATTTTAATGTCTCCTTTAGATTAATTTTTATATGATGTCGTGATGTTCAAGTGAGGTTGTGAATGTAAGTTCGATGTGTGCCCCGAGGGTCACATTCGCTGGTTTCTGAATTTGGTTGTGAGTAATAATTCGTTGAGATGCATAATCATACATCCTTTCTTCGATTTTCGGGAAACAAAAAAGGAAGCCCTCGATGGCTTCCTGCAGTTATCCAAATTCCCTTTTTGGATGATGATTATATCAGAAGCTCATCGTATTCAGGCGCGGCTACGCATGCACATGGAGCACATGTACATGTTCTTCATCATAGCCATAGCGAATGCCTTCACGATGAGATCCCCTTTCCTTTGTGGATTGAGGTTATTATACCCCCTATGCTGTGTTCTGTCAAAGGTCAATTGTATTTTTGTCAAGTTGTACAGAAAAAGGTCGTACCTTTAGTGCTTTAAAGAGAAAATTAATCGCATGAATCGCGAGCGTTTCTGCTGAAACGCTCTATCGGCTTCGCCGACACAGATAAATCATCGCAAAGAGAGCGAAGCGGATTTGCGATGAAAAGGACGAACGACGAAGTGAGCGCTCTTGTCCCACTTGTGGGACAAAAGCGATACGGAGTCCGTGAGGACGCTGTGGAGAACGTTCAAGAAAAAACAGCGAATTTCTTGGAAAATCCGCTGTTTGGGTATCAACTGGAGGAAAAAGCTATTTGCTCACAGAGAAGATTCCATACCTCAATACAAATCCGTAGGATTTGGAATGAGAGAATCTTCGAATGTGAAATAACCGAAATGACGGAGCGGGCGCACTTTGACCGCGAAGACGAGGCTTTGCGGTCAAACAAGCAGAGCGTAGTCCATTTCGGTTACACACCTTCATGTCCGAACACGTACTGTTCCGTCATGGCGAAAGCCTCGCGGATGAAATAGTTGATGGCTACATTGGGATAGCTGGTGCGGGCTGCGATGCCGATGACGTCAATGCCCACATAGCTTGCAAGTCGCTTGGCCCGATGGAGATGGTACTCGCTGGAAACCAGCCCGATGACAGGGTCTTTAATGGGCAGAGTGTCGATGATGTCCAAGGAGTAGCGAAGGTTTTCCAGTGTGCTGGTGGCTTTGTCTTCCATGATGATGCGGTCGGGGGAGATGCCCTTGTCGATCAGCCAGTCCCGCATGCATTGGGCTTCGGTGATGTCTTCGCCTTCCCCCTGTCCGCCGGAGACGATGGCGATGCAGTCGGGGTGCTCGGTCATGTAATTGTATGCTCCTGTGAGGCGGTCACGCAGGGAAAGAGAGGGGCGGGTACCGTTGACCCCTGCACCCAGCACGATGATATAGTCGGCGGTTTCATGCGTTTCCGTGCGGGCGTCGCGAATGATAAAAGATTCAACCACACAGAAGTAGCTGACGCAGATGACCAGCACGACGGTCACGGCTGTACGCAGCAGCTTGAGAATGGGATAAGTCTGCACCAGAATGCCGCAGATGGGGTAAAACAGCAGCAGGGCGCCGAGGCCGATGAGTGCTGTGCCGAAGAAATTGTTGCCTGTGAAGAAAATCATGAGGAACAAAGCGATTGCCCACAGAATGCCCACAACAATGCACAGCTGCTTATGGTCATGTATGAATTCGGTCAGAAAGGCCACGGGAATCCTCCTTTGTACGGGGTTTAGTACCATAGACGAAAGTTTGTCGAAAATGTTTCAAATATGGGGATATTTTACCATACAGACAACTTCCTGCGCAATCCAAAAGGGGGGATTCCGTTTGTGGGATTCTGCGGGTTTTCCATGCTGAAATTACGATTCATCGAACTTCATCGATTGGTCAAAAATGCACGGTGAAAATCATAGAATATGTGAAATTGACAGTTTTTTGACAACTATGCTATGATGATTGTAGGCGAAATTTGTACATCTATGTTTGGAGAAAACATATTTTTATATTGTCTGCATTGCAGCATGAAAGGAGCAAAATTACATGAAAAGAAGCGAAGTTCCTCAGCAGGGTTTGCTGTATGGCGTACGTGTAGTGGTCAGTGCGATTTCCGTAGCAGGTCCCTTTGCGGCTGAAATTCTGGCGGATATGGGTGCTGATGTTATTCAGATTGAAAACCCCAAGAATCCCGACTTCTCCCACGGCGGTTCCAACCCCGGCTGGCACGGTGAAACTAACCGCCGCAACATGAGAAACATGACTCTGGACGTTACCAAGCCCAGAGGCCGTGAAGCATTTATGAAGCTCATGGCAGAAACCGACATTTTTATTGAATCCTCCAAGGGCGGCCAGTGGGCAAACTGGGGCCTGGACGACGACACTCTGTGGTCCGTCAATCCCAAGCTGGTCATTGCTCATATCTCCGGCTACGGTGCAACCGGTCTGGAAAAGTACACCGCTCGCGCTTCCTTTGACCCCATTGCACAGGCATTCTCCGGTCTGGCATACATGAACGGCAATGACGACCTGCCCTACTTCCCCGTAGCGGACAACGTCATCGACTACTACACTGCAATGTTCGCATCCAATGCATGTCTGTCCGCATACATCCACGCACAGCGCACCGGCAAGGGCGAAAGCTTCGACGTTGCTCAGTACGAATGCGGTCTGCGTACTTTGTGCCAGTACATGCTGCAGGATATCCACGAAAAGAGACCCGAAAAGAGATCTCTGTGGGTAGCAGCAGACGTTATTGCAGCAACCGGCAACTACCGCTGCAAGGAAGGCAGCGTATTTATCATCTCCACCGGCGTGGCAGTCTGCAAGAGACTGGCTCTGATGCTGGGTCTGCCTTACGGCACTCCCGAATTCCCCGCAGGTGACTTCGGCTACTACAGAGGCACTCCCAAGGCTGCTATGGTCGAAGAAAAGCTGCTGATGCTGTGCGCAACCCACACCGCATCCGAAATCGAAGAAATGCTGAACAACCACCAGATCCCCTGCAGCCAGGTTATCACCTTCCAGGATATGCTGACCAACGAGCAGTATCTGGCACGTCAGTCTTTGATCCCCACTCCCTCTACCCGTTGGGAAGACCCCGAAAATCCCGGTCAGCCTCTCAATGTCATGGTTCCCAACATCGTTCCCAGAGCAAAGAACAATCCTCTGTCCATCTGGAGAGCAGGCGTGGACCTGGGCTTCGACACCAGAGACATTCTGGAAGATCTGGGCTACGGCGCAGACGAAGTACAGGCATTCTTCGATGAAGGCGTATCTGTCACCAAGAAGGACTACTGCCCCCAGTTCAAGCATCTGTAAGCTTTATAAACAACAAAAAGGTCATGCACATTGTGCATGACCTTTTTTATTGCTTCATCAAAAGAATGAGCATAGCTGACTCAGCTATGCTCATTTGCTGTTAAAAAATTTTGGTGAATATGTAACGAATCGTCTGTTTGAGAGTCTAATAGGTGACAAGGAGGTGATGGCGTGCAGGACTTTGACCGAATATATGCCGAATACTATGCGGAGGTATATAAATTTGTACTGACCCTGTGTCGGGACGCGGCGCTGGCGGAAGAGATTACACAGGAGTCGTTTTTCAAGGCGCTGAAAAACATCGACAGCTTTCATGGAGATTGTAAAATCGGTACATGGCTATGCAAAATTGCAAAAAATACATTATACAGCTATACAAGGAAACAAGACAGGCAAACGGAGCTTTTGGTTGATGGGCTCATCTCGGAGGAAAGCCTGGAGCAGCTGTTTGCGGACAAGGAAACAGCCTATGCCA
>JAFQPT010000199.1 GCA_017411665.1 Oscillospiraceae bacterium
GTAAAATTGATTGAATTTACAAACTATTCAAATCGGGTTCACAAATTCCCTTTGGAAATAGAGTAAGATAAAAACACGAAGAATATATGGAACATATATTTTCTCACTCTCTTTCTCTTTTCCTTATAACGAAGAAAGCCCGGATTATCCGGGCTTTCTTTGTATCGAGTATATAATGGAGGTGAAACTATGAAAAATGGATGGAAGCTGTTTGCTGCAGGTGCTGTAATCGGAGCTGTAGCAGGGTTGGTTGCTTACAGAAAGTATCAGGATTCCTATGAAGAAGTGATTGAGGAAGAAGGCAAGGATGCAGCTGCGGAAGAAGACGACTTTGTTCCCGTAGAAGAAATTGACGATGGCTTTGATTATGTAATTGAAGAGGAAGCATAAAACCCGTGTACCATTGGTACACGGGTTTTTGCAATGATTGATTAAGCGTTGCGGAAACGGGAAAGAAAATCCTTTGCTTCCTGTGTTTTAGGATTGCTGAAGAATTCCTCGGGATTGTCTTCTTCAGCAATAACACCGTTGCTCATGAATACTACATGGTTGCTGACATCACGGGCAAATGCCATTTCATGGGTAACGACCAGCATGGTGATGCCTTCCTGTGCCAGAGAATGCATAACAGTCAGAACTTCGCCGACCATTTCAGGGTCCAGAGCAGAGGTGGGTTCGTCGAACAGCAGAATTTCGGGATCCATCGCCAGTGCACGTGCGATCGCAACACGCTGCTTTTGACCACCGGAAATCTGACGGGGCTTTGCGTTGATGTAAGGTGCCATACCAACCTTTTCCAGATAGTACAGCGCGTGCTTCTTGGCTTCTTCGCGACTCTTCTTAAGGACCTTAACCTGACCGACAATGCAGTTTTCCAAAACGGTCATGTTGTTGAACAGATTAAAAGACTGGAATACCATACCGACACGGGAACGATATGCTGCAGCGTTGAAACCACGACGAACTACATTGTCGCCGTGATAGAGAATCTCACCGGATGTGGGAGTTTCCAGCAGGTTGATGCACCGCAGCAGTGTACTTTTACCGGAGCCGGATGCACCGAGAATGCAGGTGACGTCGCCCTTGTTTACGTTAAAATCAATGTCTCGCAGAACTTCGTGGTTGCCGAAGGACTTTGACAGGTGCTTGATTTGCAAAATAGTTTCGCCCATATCAACGATCTCCTCTCGCACTGAAATTTCTGTTTTTCATAGACTCCTTCAGAACGTGGCGAGCTTCCTTGCTCTGTTCATCAAAGGGGGTGCCTCTGTCGGGGTGGCTGTAGGTACCTGCGGTCATGGTCAGACTATCCACCTGTACCAGCTCGTAGCTGCTGTCGCCGTCCAGCTTCTTTTCAATCCAGCGGAGCAGGAAGGATGCCAGCAGAGTCATGGTCAGATAGCCGACCATTTCTACGGTTGCGGAGGGGAAGTACAGATAGCTTGCACCGACGGCTGCGCGGTGTGCGGCGAAGAAGTCGGGGAAGCCGATAATGAACATGACAGAGGTGTCTTTTACATTAATAATAAAGTTGTTGCCGATCTGAGGCATAATGTTTCTGATTGCCTGGGGTAGAATAACATTGATCATTGTCTGCACGTGGGTCATGCCGATGGCCTTTGCGCCTTCGGTCTGACCGGGGTCAATGGAGATGATACCGCCGCGAACAGATTCAGCCATGTACGCACCGGTGTTGATGGATACGACAAACAAAGCGGCTACCCAGATATTGGTGAACTTCAGAGCGTTATCGGTGAAGTAGGGGAGACCGTAGTACATGAAAACAGCCTGCAGCACCATGGGGGTACCGCGGAATACTTCTACATAAACGCGAACAATGATGCGAACCAGCTTCAGCACGAAGCGCTTGGGCAGGGGATCGTTTTTGGTATAGGGAATGGTATTGAGAACACCGCAGACAAAACCGATCAAACAGCCAATCGCGGTTGCTGCGAGGGCCAAAATCAAGGTGTTTCGCATACCAATAATATAAGAGTCACCGTATTTCGTCCACAGCTTGACGATATCGGCAGCTAACTGTACAAATTTATCCATGAAATGAAGCTCCTTTACAGGATTTATAATCGTGATACAGGGCGGGAGATCAAATGGTCTCTCGCCCTGCGTACTTTATTTGATATGTAACGATGTTTTTGTGATTATTCGCTCAGGGGTTGGATTTCGATTGCGCTTGCCATCATGTTGTTGAAGTCTTCAACGGTCATTTCAGACAGTACGGAGTCGATTGCGTCCTTCAGAACGGTGTTGCCCTGCTGTACGGAAACGCCGATGTTGACGTTTTCTGCGCGAACCTGTTCGGAGAACTGGAAGTCGCCGTCGGTGCCGGAGAAGTCCAGAATCTTCATGCCGGGGTATGCAGCGACTGCGCCCTGTGCGGTGGGCATATCGGTGCAGATGAAGTCAACCATATCGGATTCCAGAGCCATCAGCATTGCGGGAGCGGTTTCTGCTGCGGACTGTACGTTAGCGCCTTCAATCTGAGGCAGGCACTGGTCGTACCAGATGGTAGCGATCTGAGCGGTGCAGGAGCCGCCTGCCAGATCAGCGATGGAGGTAGCGTTTGCAAACTGACTGTCTTCCTTAGTGACGCATACGATAGTAGCGTAGAAGTAGGGGCCTGCAAAGTCAACCTGTTCTTCGCGTTCAGCGGTCATGGACTGACCTGCGATAACAGCGTCAAAGGTGCCGGTCTGAACACCGGGTACCAGAGAGTCCCAGTCGGACTGGATGACTTCCAGTTCCCAGCCGTTTGCTTCTGCGATCATCTTTGCAATCATAACGTCATAGCCGTTTGCGTAGGAACCGGGGACGTTGGAGATGGGAACTGCGCCGTTGGAGTCATCGCTCTGAGTCCAGTTATAGGGAGCGTATGCACATTCCATAGCGA
>JAFQPT010000200.1 GCA_017411665.1 Oscillospiraceae bacterium
GCAGGCGTCATTGTTGTACGTCTGATTGAGGGGATGTGACCGATATGAGAGTGGATATCCTCACTCTGTTTCCCGACAGCATGCGTACCGTGCTGGGGGAAAGTATCATCGGCCGCGGTGTGAAGAACGGACATATTTCCATTCACGCCCACCAGATTCGCGATTACACGGAAAACAAGCAGATGCAGGTGGATGACTATCCCTATGGCGGCGGCTTCGGCTGTGTTATGATGGCGCAGCCCCTCAAGAGCTGTCTGGATGATGTGATGCAGCAGGCAGGCGAGCGCCGCAGCCGCGTGATTTATATGTCCCCTCAGGGACGCCGCTTCAATCAGGAGGAGGCACGCCGTCTGGTGCGTGACTACGACCATCTGGTGCTGGTGTGTGGTCACTATGAGGGCATCGACGAGCGTTTCATTGAGGAATGTGTAGACGAAGAGCTGTCCATCGGCGACTTTGTGCTCACAGGCGGCGAGCTGGCAGCTATGGTGGTCACCGATGCGGTGTGCCGCATGGTACCCGGTGTGCTCAGTGACGAGGCCTGTTACACAGGAGAATCTCACTGGGATGGGCTGCTGGAATATCCCCAGTACACCCGCCCCGACGTATGGGAGGGCAGAGCCGTGCCCGAAGTGCTCCGCAGCGGTGACCATGCCAAGGTAGACCGCTGGCGCAGAAAGAAGCAGCTGGAGCGCACCATGGACAAGCGCCCCGATATGTGGAGCGAATTCAAGCCCGTGGACAAAACAGACATCGAGCTGCTGGAGGAAATCAAAAAGGAACGCAGCCGTATGCGTCTGGAAGAGCCTGTGACCTTCCACAAGGCCACCTCTGCAGACCTGCCTGCCATTCTGGATCAGGCAGTGAAGGCCCGTTCCCGCATGAAAAAGCAAAAAATCAACTTTGGCACCAAGCAGGATGAGCAGGTGTTCAAGGCAGACGTGGAAAACGGCAGCTGCTATGTGGTCCGCTACGGCAATGCCTTTGCGGGTATGTTTTCCGTTGTGGAATCTGATATCCCCTTCTGCGAGCATACCATCACTGACGGCAGATGGCACGGCAGCGGCAAGCATGTGGTGCTGCGCCGACTGGCAGTGGAAAACCGCTACAGCGGCACCGGTATGGCGGATATCGTGATGGGTTTTGCGGAGCAGGTTGCCCGTGAAAAGGGTGCAGTCTCCATTCGTGTGCCTGTGCACAAGAAGAACGTCCCCATGAAAAAGCTGCTGAATAAGCACAATTACCGCTACCGCGGCAATATTGACCTTGCGCAAAACGGAAATGCTCTGGATTTGCGCCAGGCATTTGAAAAGATGTTATAAAAGGTGAGAAAATATGACAGTCAATCAGCTTTGCAGTCCCGATACAATCAAATATCTGCTGAATAAGTACGGCTTCCGTTTCTCCAAGTCCATGGGTCAGAACTTTCTGATCGATTCCTCTGTGCCTGTGCGCATTGCGGATGCGGCGGATTTGGACGAACACACAGGGGTACTGGAAGTGGGTGCAGGCTTCGGCTGTCTGACCGCTGCTACGGCGATGTATGCAGGAAAGGTGGTCTGCGTGGAGCTGGATACCTCTCTGCAGCCTGTGCTGGAGGAGACCATCAGCGAGTATGAAAATGCGGAAATCGTCTACGGAGACGTGATGAAGACCGATATCAAGGCACTGGTGGAGGAAAAGTTTGCGGGACTGCGTCCTGTGGTCTGTGCAAACCTGCCCTATAATATCACCTCTCCCGTGATTACCGCCTTTCTGGAAAGCGGATGCTTTGACACCATTACCGTCATGATTCAAAAGGAAGTGGCAAAGCGCATGAATGCCCGCCCCGGCACTGCCGATTACGGTGCATTCACCCTGTTGGTGCAGTGGTACTGCGAAACGGAGATTCTGTTCGATGTATCTCCCAATTGCTTCATGCCCGCACCCAAGGTCACAAGCTCCGTCATTCAGCTGCGCCGCCGCAGCATCCCCGTGTGCAGTGTGAAGGATGAGCAGCTGATGTTCAAGGTCATTCGCGCTGCCTTCAATCAGCGCCGTAAAACCTTGAACAACGCATTGGCATCCGGCTTCGGTAATCTCAGTAAGCAGGAAATCGCGGAAGTCATTGCCGAGTGCGGTTTTGATGAAAGAATCCGCGGAGAGGCACTGAGTCTGGAGCAGTTTGCGCTGCTGGCAGATGTGCTTGCAAATAAGCTGAGCCTGTGATATAATAGGCAAGACTAACAATATAGACAACACTAATTTTTGAGGTGACCTTATGGCCATGACCCAGTCCGTAGCAGACTATCTGGAAGCAATCATGATGCTGCAGAAGGAAAAAGTTCATGTACGCAGTGTAGACATTGCAAATCATTTTGGATATTCCCGTCCCACTGTCAGCCAGACCTTGAAGGCATTCCGCGCAAAGGGCTATGTGGCAGTAGATGACGACGGTTTTGTGTCTTTGACCGAGCTGGGCAAGGAAATTGCGCAGAGCACCTATGAAAAGCACGTGGTACTGACAGGGCTGCTGAAGGCCATCGGTGTCAGTGAAGAAACCGCCAGGGA
>JAFQPT010000201.1 GCA_017411665.1 Oscillospiraceae bacterium
GATGGAAATTCGTTGTCCGGAAGCTATTCCAATCACTATGGAGAACATATCGCAACAGTTTACTCCTCCTTTCCCGTCGTTTCAAATGACGTATACTACTGGTGCCATTTTGAACTTACATACGAAGACGACGAAAACGAGGACAACATTGGAATCACAAAACTGCTGTTCTTCTCTGCCGACGAGCGATGTCGCTTTCAATACGATGGGGACTGGAAAATACCGGATGAGTCCGGCTTGATTGTCTACCCCGACGACTCCCTTGACTGCGAAGTCCGCTGCGTCTCCGGTTACCCGTATAAATTTAAGTCTTCGGAGAACCCCCTAAAAGAAGATGAAGTGAAGTCTTTTCTGGATACCAGCACCAGCTTCTCCGCTTTTGTTGAGCGTTTTGGCGAACCGAATGCCGTTCATATATACCACATCTACGAACTGCCGTCTGTGGAAGATTCTCCACGTTATTTGCAGGTGTCAGTCGATGAGTATACTGGCGAGATTTTCGGCGCCAGTGCGGTAGATAGCTTTGAATGGCTCTATAAGGTGTGGGAAGAACCGGCGTCTTCCACCAACTGATAATATCCCCACGGGCAGCCTTGGTCAGGCTGCCCGTTTTCTTGTCCCCTGCCCTCAATTTTCGTTTCTGACATACTCCAACAAGAAGATTGAGAGGTGCTTCACGGATGAAATACAGATTGCTTTGCCTCCTTTTCACCCTTCTGCTCCTGTCCGGCTGCTCTACCGGCCATAAGCAAGTCCCAATGGATGACGGATACTCCACCGACACGGCTACCGATGCGCTCAATTACACGACCTATATGGATAAGGAACTGGGCCTTGTGATGAACCTGCTGGCGACCCATCTCGGGAACAGCCGCACAGCGCTGGATTCAACTGCCCTGACAGCCAATGAGACACAGAGCGTCGCAGAGAACCTGCTTCTTATTGCCGATGCCATCGACAGCGTGGATACCCTGCGGCCGCCGGATGGATACGAAGACCTGCGGAACTCCGCCCTGCGTCGTTTGGAGGAAGCACAGGAGGCCATTATGGAGTATCAGTCCGCGCTGGTGGCAGCTGACGCAGAGGCTGTCGATACCGCAATCACAAGGATGGAGAGCGCCTATGTTTCCCTTACTGGCGCTTTTACCGTCATGCCTGAATGAGGAATAGAGGACGATTGGAGTAGAACTATGGCAAGAGAAAACTGCGTGCTGCTGCACGGACAAGTATATGAGCGGCCCCGTATCTATCTCAACGGGAACGGTGAAGCCAAACGAGCCACCTTCGCTGTGAAGGTGCTGCGCCGCCCATTCCTCACTGGCGAGGGGCAAATCGTGGCTGGAAAGCTCTATATCGACTATCCCATCATACTGACCTCTGACGCAGAGCTGATAAAAACTTCCTCCACCCTGCGGAAGGGCGACATGGTGGATATCCGCGGCGTTTTGACCACCCGCGAGGTAACAAAGAAATCCACCTGCCCCAATGGACACGAGAACACATCCCTCGGCAACTTCGTCTTTATCACCCCCATCTACATCTGCCGCCGGGAACCGGAACTGAGCGAGGAGCAGGGTATGGAACTGCTGCGGGCCAGGGCGGAGATATCCAACGTAGTCATGATAATCGGCACCCTCTGCCGTGACCCAGTTTTCTATGAGCATGAGGATAAAAAGGGCTGCATGACCCAGTACCAAATCGCCGCAAACCGCCGCTACCATATCCGGGACGGCCACGACGAGGAGCGGACGGACTATCCCTGGGTCAAGACCATCAACCGGCAGGCACGGGACGATTACGAGCATCTGCGGCTCAATTCCACTGTGTTTATCAACGGCGCCGTACAGACACGCGAAATCGAACGGGAAATCGTCTGTGAGGATTGCGAGGCGGCCTATGTCATCAAAGAAGGCGTTGCGGAGCTGTTTCCTTACAGTGTGGAGTATCTGATGAACTGTATCTTCGACGAGTCTCCAAAAGCTGATGAAGATGAAGGAGGAGAATGACCATGGCAAAGAAGAACACTTCCCTGCTCTCCTCCCGTATGAATAGACTTGGCGCAGGACAGGAGCCGCAGACTACCACTCCCATCATGGAGCCGGCTGCAGAATATGACGAGGCGCTGGAACAGGAAGCCGAGCGCCGGCAGACAAGGGAAAAGCGTGGTTCCGCTCTGCGCAGCCGGCTGACCTTCGGCCTGCAAATATGCCTGATTGCCCTGTGCGTCTATGTCGCCTTCCTCATTTACGGAGTCTCCATGACACGCTATGTCTACACGGAGCAGGGTCAGGTCGCGCCGGAGGTACTGACTGTTTCCGATATGCGTTCCCTTGCGGAATACGAAGCCTTCTCCGCCTATTTCCTGCGTGCCCGTATCCTGTATGAGGAAGCCATGACATTGGACTACCGTCTCTCCATTGCTCCAGACAGCGCCCTTGTCGTGGCCATGGACTATACGGCGCTGCTGGATGACGTTGCAAAGCTTTCTGTGGATATCAGCGCCGCCGAATACGAGACCGGATACTCCAGCGTCTACGGGCAGCTGCTGAATTGGGTAAAGACGGATATTGCCGTGTATCTGCAGAACATGGCTGGCGCCATTACGGAAAACAATGCGGAGAAGGCCAATAACGCCCTTATCTCAAGGGACGTTATGTATGCAGATTTCTCCCGCCTGACTGCCAATGCCGTATCACTCGCTCGCAGCACCAAGGGAGCGGATAACATGGACATTTACGACTGGTCTCCCGAGGCGTTTTCCGAGAGTCTGACGGAAGGAGCATAAGCCATGGGCGATGACAGCTACAACATCCTACTGAGCAAATACAACCGGCTCATTGCCCGGTTCCGGGACTTGGAAAAGCAGATGGAGGAAAAGGAGTCTGTCTGGAAGGAGATGGAGCAGAATTTCCGCATCA
Source organism: Oscillospiraceae bacterium (assembly GCA_017411665.1). The sequence goes on from JAFQPT010000201.1 coordinate 2,919, forward strand.
ACGAGTCCCTTGCCCGGGAACTGTGTGAGCTGGTGCTGGCAAAAGAGCCACGGGAGATGGTGCTTGGCTCCGAATACTCCTGGGGCAAGCTGGACCTACGGACATTGCTCCAGAAAGCCAAAGTCGTCTTTGCCAGCTATAATGACAGCCGCACCCAACTGCTGAAAACCATACAGGAGACAGCAGAGGAGCGCCGTCTGCAAATCGAGAGTCTGAAACTGCAGATTTCTTCCTCCATGCAGGAGCTTCGTTCTGCTCCTCCTCCGCCGGCGCCTGCTTCTCCGGAGCCGGAGCAGATGCCAGTTACTTCCGCTGCAGTGCCAGACATGAAAAAGGAGATACCCGCCGAGACAATGCGGCGAGTCAACTACAATATGCAGCAGGCGGTGAAGGAAGGCGCCTTGGAAATCCAGCTCATTGAGGAAGACGATGACGTCTCCCTCTCTGACATTGCACAGCAGCAAGGCATGGCAAAACTGGGCGAAGTCATATCTCTGGAACGCAGCGGTATCAAGATATCCCCATCCGCCAAAAAGCAGCGCGCCGTGGAACAGGAGCGCAAGCGTGTTGTGGAGGCTATGATGGTGGATGTAGGCGATATCCGGGAGCGCATGAATGAGCGGAAATGGCTGGTGCTGGAAGTCATCGGCAGCACTGGCTACTATGAGCGCAGCCAGTTAAAAACGGCTTTCATCGACCTCTACAAAAAGCGCAATGCTTCCGACCGCAAGATAACAGACGGCGGTTTCAGCTATGAACTCAAGAACCTTGTAGACCTTGGCGTTTTGATTCTGGACACCAATATCCAGCACCCCCTCAAAAGCAATTTCGGCGTCTACTCCCTGTCTGAAATCGGCAAGCGGCTCTATGAGCAGCAGTTTGGAAAGAAGCCGGTCGCCTCGGAACGTGACGCGCTCATTGCCCAACACGATAACCTTGAGCACGGGCTTGGCATCAAGACCCTCAAGGAAATCATGGAGGCCACCGGCAGCTTCTCCACCGTCACCATGGACCGGCAGACGAACACCATACGCATTGATGACTCCAGTACCTATATCCCCGACATCATTGCTCGGGATAAGGCGAAGGGTTTTGCCATGTATCTGGAATACGAGCGCGACACCCATAATCAAAGCAACTTCAATATCAAGCTCAATAAAATGGCCAAGGTGACCAAGTACCTGAACATCGTGGCGCCCAACATCGGGACTGCCGAGGGACTGATTGCCAAGGTGGATAAGTGGATTGAACTGCGTGGCGGACACAAGGCGCTCCGAGGCATCCGAGTCCGCATCACCACGCTCAAGCGGCTGGAGGGCGCCGCCAGCATCAACGATGACAAGAGCTGGTACGCCATCTATAACCTCAACGAAAGCGCTACACCGACGATACAGAAGGGAGACAGCCTATGAACATCCAGCTCCTGTGGGAGTCCTTACGGGCATTCCACGCCAATGCAGTGAATTCCCTGCTCTACGCCTTCTCAAATAACTGGTGCCTCATCCTGCTGGTGGCGGCGGCTCTGGCCTCCATCATCATGGGCATCAAGGAGGAGAATGCGGCTGTAGTCCGGGAAGAACAGAATATCCTGTAAATGACACGCACCCGGCGCCATGCCGGGTGCGTGTGCTCTTTATCCGCTTTTAATGCCCAATCGACTCGATGACAGACAGCATTTCCTCTGTTTCGATATCCATCTGGGAAACCCCGACATAGATACCACCATAATCAATATAAAACACATTGTACTTCTGCTGTTCCAGAAGCTGCGCGTTGATTTCCTCCGGTCGGAAGAAAGGCAGGTCGGTGTCTGGACGATGCCCCCAGACCATCCACAGGAATGCCGAATCATGATACACGGCAGTGGACGCCTCCTCGTTTCCATCGACGTTTTCCTGCTTCGGAACGGGGGCAGGAACCGTCTGCATTCGACTGTCATAGGTCACCCGAATCATGTGGTAGCGGGTACCATCTTTCATGGTCGTCTCATAGTAGCCGGCGGCACCATAATGACAGTCCTCCGGCAGCACAGTCGGGATAAAGGCGCCCAGGTCCTCTATCTCCCTTGCTTCCTCCTCACTGATGGAAACAGAGGTCGCGTCAGCCACGTTCAGCAGGTCCTCCCCCGCAGGGAATACAGCAAGACTCGCTACAACAGGGTCTACTCCCTCCGGCCACATGCCGACGCCGCCCGGTTCAGCGCCGCCTAAAGCTGCGTCCGGCCCACGCTCCCCGATGTGCCCGGGGAAGCCGGGGTTGCTCCACATAACAGCGCCCACCACCACAAGGCACAGGCAGGCGGCCGCAGCACCCCATTTGAGCCATCCACGTTTCCTGCTTGCCCCCGTATCCTTGACGGCCCCTTCGACCAGTTCGTCGTTGAGGTCGTTCATTACTGAAATCAATCTCTCGCTTTTCATAGCACGATGCCCTCCTTTTCAAGGTGTGCCTTCAGGCTGTTCCTTAACCGGAAAAGCAGGGAGGCCGTTTTTGACTTGCTCATCCCATACGCCTTGGCAATATCCTCAATGGAATACAGATACCAGTAGCGGCGGATGAAGATATTTTGCCTCTGCTCCGGCAGTCCATACAGGAACTTCTCTATGGCAGCCAGCAGCGCCTTATCCTCAATTTCCTGCTCCACCGTATCTCCTGCGGTAACACATTCCTCCAGCTCCGACAGGACCAACGGCATCTGGCCAAAGCCGCGCTTCTCCGTACTGTACTTCCGGTACCGGCTCAATGATAAATTACGCGTGATTTTGCCAAGATAAGTCTGCAGCCGGTTCGGACGGTTTGGCGGGATGGCGTTCCACGCGTTCAGCCATGTGTCATTGACACATTCCTCTGCATCCTCGTTGCTGTGCAGGATATTGAAGGAGACGGTATGACAGTAGGCGCCATACTTCTCCGCTGTCACTTCTATGGCGCGCTCGGAACGCGACCAGTACAGGTCCAGAATCTCATTGTCGTTCATGGCTCCCTCCTTTCCCCTTGTGTAAAGGCCTTTCACTCCTATACACGCGGAAATCGGCTCTGCATTGCATTTTTTTAAAAACGATGTTACCTTTTGTCCCGCCCAGTTGTATTATTGGTGAAAGGCCTTTGTACCAGTTAAGGAGCATGCTTATGAAACTACCCGTCGAGACGGTGATTGAAGCGTTTCGGCACAACCTCTATGCCGCGGCATTCAATATATGTAAAAATGCGCAGGATGCAGAGGATGTTGTGCAGGACACTTTCATTCAATATTGGTCACAAAACAAAGATTTTGAAACGGAGCAGCATATACGTGCGTGGCTTCTCAGAGTAGCAATCAATAAGGCGAAGAACAAAAACAATTCCCTTTTCCGAAAAAAGACTCTGCCACTGGAAGATTACATGGAGTCGCTATCATTCGAGTCCGAGGAGTCGTCCGAACTATTCGAGGCTGTGATGAAGCTCCCGGAAAAGTACCGTATTGTGGTTCACCTGTTCTACTATGAGGACTACTCTGTGGACGAGATAGCAGGCATCCTAAAAATCTCGTCAGGCAATGTAAAAGTCCGCCTGTCACGCGGAAGAAAGCTGCTTCGCAGCACACTGAAGGAGGCATGGGACGATGACGAATAAGGAAAAATACAAGCAGGCGTTCTCCGTACTGCGTGCCTCTGATGATTTTTCTTTGGAGGTAAATGTAATGGAAAAAACCGTAAAACGTTGGAAGCTCAATAGAATTGTTGCTGTTGTGGCTGCCTGTGCGATGATGATTGGCGGCATGACCATGGCCTACGCCGCCGATGTAGGCGGTATCCAGCGCACTGTGCAGATTTGGTTCAATGGGGACCAGACCTCAGCAACGGTGACATTTGATGGCAACGGCAATTACAGCATGGAACACACCGATGACGATGGCAATGTCCACTACCAGGCCGGCGGCGGTGTCTCCTTCCTTCCCGACGGGACCGAGGTTCCCGTAACAGAGTACGAAATCATGGAGTATCTTGCTGGACCTGATGTGCAGTATGAGGAAAACGGGACCGTCTGCGTCTACTGGGGCGACCAGAAGGTAGACATCACAGACAAGTTTGAAGATGATGTCTGCTATGTCAAGCTGGAAAATGGCGACGACACTCTGTATATGACCGTCAAATACCAAAACGGATTTGCCACCAGTCCCCACAGGTATTTGAGTCCCAGGGAATTCAACTGACCGCAAGGAGCCTCCCCCTATCAAGTATAGGGGGAGTTTTTTTATAGCCATGGCTCACCAAAGCGCGCTTCCTGCTTTATCAACTCCGTTTTTCTTGGAAAGCAGCTCATGAGTGAACGCAATCATTTCTTAATTTTTATCACTACCGAGTATGACAATGCCCTTTCTTGAAAAAAAGACGGGTTTGCAGTATCCTAAAAATGCCGGCAACCAAATTGCAACCGCCGGTTGCTGAATTATCAGCTATTGTTGATAGCGTGTCACCACAGTTTCCAGTATAGTATCGGCAAGGAGGTACTGCAATGCTGTCTGAAAGAATTTATACACTCCGCAGGAAGCAGGGTCTGTCCCAGGAGCAGCTTGCCGAGAAAATATGCGTCTCCCGTCAGGCGATTTCAAAATGGGAGGGTGGTTTATCGACGCCGGAGCTGGATAAGCTGAAAGCACTCAGCGACTGCTTCGGCATCACCCTTGACGAACTGACCAGCGAAGATACCAACAGTGCAGAGAAACCCGCCCCCAACACAGCCACCCCTGCCGCAGTTTCCTCGGCCAGTAAGTTGGGCATCTTCCTGTGCGGTATCGGCGCCCTGCTGCTGGTATTGGCCGGCATTATGATGATGGTCGCCCCTGCTTCTGTGGACAAGCTCAACGAGTCATCCACCATCACCCTCAATGGCTCCGGTATCCTCCTGCTGCTCTGCGTCCTCTGTATGGTCGCAGGCGTTATCCTTGTCCTGCGGAAGAAGTAAAGGAGGTCATTCCCATGAAAAAGAACCGAACTCTTGGCTTTATCTTTGCCGCCCTCGCCATCCTGCTGTCCAACGTCATGTGCGCGGTAGTCGGGTATAATTACAGCAGTATGCTCTGGGGTATCCAATACGCCGGCTACAGCGCACCTGCAAATACGGCCTTCCTGCTGGCTATCCCCTATGCAGTCGGCATTGTTATCTGCGCCGTTGTCTCGCACATCTGCTTCCGCAAGGCAAAAACATTCGCCAACGGATGAATGGAGGGCTCCACAACAGGGTGGGGCCCTTTTCATAGCGCCGTTCCCGTTGTCGGTTCAAATTCTGTAGTTGTTGATATGACCCGAAAGACATGATAAAATATTGGGCAGGGAAACATGAATTCCTGCCGGAGGCTTTAGTCATGACTTTTCAATATTTCTTTTTTGATACATATATTGGCTACTTTTTGCAAGCACTTCCTATTGCGTTGGCAGTAAGTGCAGTGTACGGCTATTTCAGATTTAGAAAAGACAAAGAGATGGGAATTAGCTGCAAACTACTCTCCTGCATTTTTGTCTGCTACATGACCGGACTTGTTTGTCTGACCGTCGGATTGGATTTAATGCGTGCATGTTGGTTTGAACTGATTTATCATATGGATTCCGGCACCGAGATACATTTCTTTTCCGGTGAGTTTGACCTTGTTCCTGACTTTTTCAATCACCTCAGCAGGGAGAACATCGGAAACTTTGCAATGTTTTTGCCGTTTGGTATTCTGCACCCCCTGTCACGAGCGAGGCCCACATGGAAAAACTCCATCATCACTGGATTTTTTGTCGTCGTTGCGATAGAGGTGATGCAGCCGATTTTCGGCAGGTCTTTTGACATGAACGACATCATCCTAAACATGTTGGGTATCGTAGTATCTGCATCACTTTTTACCGTTTTCAAATACGCCTTAAAGAAACGGGATTAACCTTCCAGCCATCCGATTACAGGAAGGACCTCCCTCTGTTCATACAGAGAGAGGTCCTTTTTTATGAGTCATTCCTTCTTCAAAAGCGAAATGAGCGTCAAAGCCGCAAGAGCGGCGTCAGCAATCCGTATCTTATCGAACAGGACAACGGCGATAATCAGCATCACCACCACAATGCCCACAGTAAGAATCCATGCGAATACACCATGTCCTCTGGCAAACCATGTTAAATAGGCCATCAGAGGCGAGAACAGAGAGAAGACAGCCCACCCAACAATGAAAGCAAAGGAGTAAGGGCTTTGTGTCAGCTCCGCCGTCAGGTAATAGGTCAAAAGCATCCCGGCGCAGAAGACGAACACATTGACCGCTGCACGCCTCGGAGTGCTGCTGTAAGCGGATATCAAAACGCACAGGAAAATCCAGACAGACATCTGGGAAAAGAGATTGCCCAGATTCGATGTGTAAATATCCAATAGTTTGATGATGACACCGGAGGCAATACCCGACGCCGCAAGAAGAATTATATGGGATATGGCCTTCCCTTTTGGTATGCGCTTTGTGACAACTCTCATTTTCGTTTCCTCGAAACCAATTCATAGCTGAACGCGATGAGGCTTTGAATCTGCTCCATTGGCACTGAGCCATCCAGCAGAACGGAAATCCAGTGTTCCTTATTCATGTGGTACGCCGGAAATACGCCTACATGGTCTACCACCGACATCCGCGGGTCGCGTTTTAGGTTCAGTACATCGACTGTCCCATCTCCATCGATGGGCAAACTGCGCTTTTTCACATCTTTTATCAGTACCGCGAACCATTTCCCATTTCCTTGGCATCGAAACACCGCATTACCCGCGGTCTTTTCCCATGGGTGTTCCGCCTTTACAGCATACTCCGTGTAGATATAATTCGTTATCTCAGCTTCAAGCCCATTCTCTGTCATAAAACACCTCAAAGGACATCTTGTATCGTTTTCTTATTTCATATCATCGACAGCCCTTTTCAGGTCCTCCATATACTGCCTTTGCTGTCGCTTCAAATACGCATTTACAAATGGCTTCAGGACCGTTCTCTTTGCTGTGACATCCTCTGTAAAATCAAGCTCCGTATATCCATCCTTTTGAGAGAAAATGCCGACCCAATGACCGCGCATATTGTCATTTTCGATATCAAATTCCCACTGCTTGCAAGAAACCTGCTTTGTGACTGTAAACCTTGTAGCGAAGCCATCTTTTGTATATTCAACAAACTGCTTTTCCCCCACGCATTCAATCCTGTCAATGTCACTGCGCCAGGCATAATTCTCAAGGGAGGTAACGATATCCCATACCTTCTGCACCTCGCAGGGGAATTGGACTTTCACATTCGATACTGCCATATCAGTTCTCCTTAAATCCTTGTGAATTCGAAAAGGGCGCCGC
>JAFQPT010000202.1 GCA_017411665.1 Oscillospiraceae bacterium
AGGCGCTTGGCTCCCCTTCGATAAGGGGAGCTGGCATTTTGCGCAGCAAAATGACTGAGAGGTCGATTTTACAAACGTTTCCGCATGTTTTTCGACCTCTCCACCGCAAGCGGTCCCCCTCCCCTTCGCAAGGGGAGGCAAGGTTGCGGCAGTTTACCAACCCTTCAAACTTCGATTGATCGAGCGGGTCATAGAATTTTTTGTGAATGAAATATTTCGGCCTCCCGATGGATATTACAAGTGAAAAGCTTTTCAAGGAGATCACTTTATCATGACTGATGAACAGTTTACATATTTGACAACCAAATATATTGACACTGTGTTCCGCGTGGCTTTGAGCTGGATGAAGCATCCAGCGGAAGCGGAGGATGTTACACAAACGGTGTTTTTAAAGCTATACAGAGAACCGAAGCCTTTTGCGTCGGAAGAGCATGTGAAGCATTGGCTGATTCGCGTTACTATTAACGAATGTAAAAAGACGTTCCGTAATCCATTCCGCGCAGCGGAGGATATTGCCGAGTATGCAAACAGTCTGCGCTTTGAAACACCGGAACACTCCGAACTCTATTACGCAGTTATGGATCTTCCGCAGAAATATCGCGTGCCGATTTTCTTATATTACTACGAGGATTATTCTACGGCGGAGATCTCCAAACTATTGAGCATTCCCACACCTACGGTGGCCACACGGCTGTATCGTGGCAGGGAATTGCTGAAGAAGAAATTGCAGGAGGTAAAGTACCATGTTTGATGAAAAACAGTTTAAAGAAACATTTAATCAAGTACATGCCTCCGAAGGTTTTTTGACGGAGGTACTGGAAATGACAACGAAAACAGAGCATAAAATACATCATCACCACAAAGCTGTTCGTACTGTGCTGATTGCGGCAGTTCTCATTTGTGCACTGACGTTGACCGCTGCTGCTGCGGATGCCATCGCGAAAAAATTCAGCGGTGAAACCACATCGGTGATTGAGGCATTTTTTGGAGAAAACGGCGAGTATGTAAGCGGCGGTAATATTGTGGAATACGATGAATGGGGGAAGCTGGCCATCAATCTGCCTGCATGGAGCAGAGAGCCTGTGGACATGGAAGCAGCCGAGCGACTGGTGGCGCCCTATTTGTTTACACTGGAGGAAAATACTGTTACCAAGGGCGGCTTTACCTACACCATTCATGCGGTCTTGTATGATTCCAACACCGAGGCATACATGATACGCTGGTCTGTTGAAAATCCCGATGGATTGGGGGACTACGGAATCGGCATGAACGGCGAGTTCTTTACCAAGGAAGGCAGTGATATGTATGCGGTCTGCGGTGGCAGAGATTATCTGGATACTGCCAACTCCACGGACACCAAGCTGTATCTCAGTTCCTTTGGTGTGGATTGGATGGATGAGGTATGGTGCGAATTCGGACGCTGGTATGACTGGGAAAAGGGAAAAATGGAAGCGTGGTGTGATACGCAGAAAATCGTTATTCCCCGCGCGGACCGCGGCGGCATGAAGGCGCTGACGACTGGCGATGATATTACCGTCAGTCCCGTAGCCATTCGCTTTGAAGGCAAGGAATATGCCGATGCAATAGATGAGCTGGTAATCCGCTTCAAGGATGGCGGTGAATATGTGGTGTGCAGTGAGGAGCGGTTTGTGGATAACACCACCTACGGACTCATTGGCTCCGAGGGCTATGTGACCTATACCTTCAACCGCATTGTGGATGTGGACAATGTCTCCGGCATACTCTTCAACGGGGAAATCCTTCCCGTGGCATAATCAAAAAAGAGCTGACCAACGGTCAGCTCTTTTTTAATCATGCTTCTTCGATTTCTTCTGCTGCGGGTGCTTCAGCAGCCTTCTTCAGGGCCTTTGCAGCTTCGTTGGTGTCTCTGCCGCTCATCCAGGTCAGGTCTGCAATGCGCTTTGCCAGCTTCTTGGTCAGCTGATTCTTCTTCAGTCTCCACTGCCAGTTGCCGCTTGCCACACCGGGGGTGTTCATGCGGGACTCATTGCCCAGACCCAGATAGTCCTGAATCTGTACGATGAACAGGTCGGCAACGCTGGTCATACCGCCGCGGATGATGCCCCAGTTGAGGCCTTCTTCCTCGGTCAGACCCAGATACTTCTTTGCCATTGCCAGCTCGTCTGCACCGGTTTCTTCCTTCCATGCCATGATGGGAGCGTTGTCATGGGTGCCTACGTAGCAAACGCAGTTCTTGGTGTAGGTGTGAGGCAGGTAGTTGCTGGGTTCACGTGCATCGAATGCAAATTCCAGAACCTTCATGCCGGGCAGCTTGGAATCCTCCAGCAGCTGCTTCACACCGTCGGTGAGGAAGCCCAGGTCTTCTGCAATCAGCTGCAGACCGGGGAACCAGCCGATAACGGGGCCGAGCATATCCATGCCGGGACCTTTGACCCAGCGGCCGTTCTTTGCGGTTTCGTCGCCGTAGGGAACTGCCCAGTATGCTTCCAGACCGCGGAAGTGGTCGATGCGGATGACGTCATACAGCTTTGCTGCGCCGTCGATACGGCGAATCCACCAGCCCCAGCCGTCCTTGCGCATAGCGTCCCAGTTGTACAGGGGGTTGCCCCACAGCTGGCCGTCTTCACTGAAGTAGTCGGGGGGGACGCCTGCAACTTCTACAGGAACGTTCTTTTCATCCAGCTGGAACCATTCGGGCTCAGCCCAAACGTCAGCGGAGTCCAGAGCCACATAGATGGGAATATCACCGATGATGCCGATGCCGTTCTTCTTTGCATATGCGCGCAGCTGCTTCCACTGTTTGAAGAACAGATACTGAATGAAGGTGAACAGTTCAATGTCGTCCTTGCACAGCTCTGCGTACTTTGCAATCGCTGCGGGCTCACGCATGCGAATGTCTTCGTCCCATTCGGTCCATGCCTTCATGCCGAAGTGGCGCTTGATGGACATGTACATGGTGTAGTTGGGCAGCCAGCGGCTGTTTTCTTTCATAAATTCTGCGATTTCCGCAGCATCGCGTTCCCAACCACGTTCCTTAGCCTTTGCCAGAACGGTAAAGCGGTTGTTGTAAATGCGTGCGTAATCAACGTAAGTAGCGTTGTTGTTCCACTTGATGCCCTTCAGGTCATCTGCTTCCAGCAGACCGTCTTCAATGAGCATATCCAGGTCAATGAAGTAGGGGTTGCCTGCGTAGGTGGAAAAGCTCTGGTAGGGGGAGTCGCCATAGCTGGTGGGGCCTGCGGGCAGAATCTGCCACCAGGACTGGTCGGCTTCTACCAGAAAGTCGATAAAATCATAAGCTGCCTTGCCCAGGGTGCCGATACCGTAGGGGGAGGGCAGAGAGGAAATGGGCAGCAGAATGCCGGCACTTCTTTTCATGAGAATTTCTCCTTCTGTTGGTTTAGGTAATTGCTTCCCAAAGTACACCACCGGATTGTGAAAAAATCAACGGTAGCTGTCCTTGCGGACGATACAGCAACAGCCCCCGGAAATGCCGAGGGCTGTTTAGCTTTTAGGGAAGCCTCGCAGAGTTCGCCGCGTGCGGCGAAAAGATTTTTATAAGTGATTCGTCGCGACATGTACGTGGCGAATCACACTGCTCACTCTGCAAACGTGCGAGCAAAGCGAGTGCGCTGCAGCAGAGTGCATGCCATCGCCTTGGCGGGGCAATCTCATTTGAACTCTGTAAGAGTTCAAATGATGTTTTTAGCCCTTGACTGCGCCTGCCAGAACGCCCTTGATGATGTGCTTCTGACCTGCCAAATAGATGATAACTACGGGCAGAACGGTCAGAACGATACATGCCATCATGGGGCCCATTTCTACACGGCCATAGCTGCCGCGGAAGTACTGAATCAGCATGGGGATGGTACGGTACTGCTTGATGTCCAGAACCAGAGTGGGCAGCAGGTAGTCGTTCCATACCCACATGGTTTCCAGAATACCAACGGAAATCATGGTAGGACGGAGGATGGGGAATACGATTTTGAAGTAAGTCTGCAGAGGATTGCAGCCGTCGATCATAGCAGCTTCTTCAATTTCCAGAGGAATGGACTTCATGAAGCCGGTGAACATGAAAACTGCCAAACCTGCACCAAAGCCCAGATAAATGAAGCAGATGGTGTAGGGGTTGTTGAAGCGCAGACCGAAAATGTTCAGCTTGTCAGCAGTCTGAGACAGGGTGAACATAACCATCTGGAAGGGAACAACCATAGAGAATGCACACAGACCGTACATCATCTTGGAAACCCAGTTGTTGACACGGGTGATGTACCATGCGGTCATGGAGCAGCACAGCAGAATCAATGCAACGGAGCTGACGGTGATGAACAGGGAGTAGAACAAGCTCTTGGCAAAGCCTTGAGATGCAACCGCATTGATGTAGTTATCCAGACCTGCAAAGGTTTCTGCGGTGGGCAGTGCAAATGCAGTGTTGGTGGAGATTGCGGTTTCGACCTTCAAAGAGTTCAAAATGACCATTACGATGGGGTACATGTAAAAGGCAGCGATTACTGCAAAGCAGACGCTCAGGAAGAAGTTCAAGTCAAACTTTTTCTTAGTCATTATGCCTGTACCTCCTTAGAACGGGTAGCCTTCAGCTGAATCAGTGCGATGGCGATAACAACGATTGCAAAGATAACAGCCTTTGCCTGACCGATGCCCTTCCACTGAGGACCGGAGCGGGTGTAGAAGGTGTTGTAAATGTTCAAAGCCAGCAGGTCGGTCATGTGGTTGGGTTCGCCGCCGGTCAGAGCCAGGTTCTGGTCGAACAGCTTGAATGCGTTGGTCAAGGTCAGGAACAGACAGATGGTGATGGAAGACATAACCATGGGGATCTTGATCTTGAACAGCTGCTGCAGGGGAGTTGCGCCGTCAATGGAAGCAGCTTCCAGAAGATCGGGAGGAACATTCTGCAGGCCTGCAATATAAATGATCATCATATAGCCAATCTGCTGCCAGCACAGCAGAATAATGATGCCCCAGAAGCCGGCATCGGTATTCAGCTGCAGCAGAGGCTGCGCCAGCTTGCTCAGCACGCCGTTGATGAGGATGTTCCAAATGTAGCCCAGAACGATACCGCCGATCAGGTTGGGCATGAAGAACACGGTACGGAATACGTTGGTGCCCTTGATTTCTCTGGTGAGTGCCAGAGCCAGCAGGAATGCGATAACGTTGATGAGGATGGTTGCGACGATTACGAATTTTACGGAGAATCCGAAAGAATACAGGAAGGTATCGTCAGCCAGTGCCTTCGTGTAGTTGGAAATACCTACCCATTTTGCATTGTCTACTGTAATAAAGGAACAGAAGGACAAATACAAGGCCTGCAGGAACGGCCAGATAAAGCCCACGCAAAACGCTGCCAGAGTGGGCAGAACGAATACGGGGAACCATTTTTTGATTGCATTTTCCATATACTTTACCCTCTTTTTCTGAAGTGGGAATCCTCTTTGCTGCCGGAAAGCTGACAGCAGAGAGTTTAAAAAAAGGGGGAGCGGAGCTCCCCCCTCATAGTAGGTTTGTTTAAATATGTACCGGAGGAATTAGCCCTTCAGTGCGTATTCAGATGCCCAACCGTCAACGAATGCGGTAACAACTGCATCCCAGTTTGCGTCGGTCTGGTCAGCAGCGTATGCGGACAGAGCGGAACCAACACCGTTCTTCCATTCTTCGGAAGGCATGGTGGGGAAGTTCCAGGAAACTGCTACCTTGCCAGCTGCGGTGTAAGCTACGTCCTGCTTTACAAACAGGTTGGGAGATTCAACAGCAGCCTTGAAGGGGATAACGAAGCCCATTTCGTTAGCCATAGCGTTGGTGCCTTCTTCGGAAGTTACACACCAGTTCATGAAGTCCAGAGTAGCTGCGATGTCAGCTTCGGAAGCGGAGCTGTTTACACACCAGTAGTTTTCGGTACCGGTGCACAGACCCTGGTTAGCTTCGTCGCCAACGCCGAAGTAGATGGGGATCATAACCAGATCGTCATCAGCGAATACAGCAGAAACGGAGCCGTATTCCCAAGAGCCGTTCTGGAAGAAGACAGCTTCGCCTGCCAGGAATTCGTTTCTGGAGTCGTCGCCGGTCTTAGCGGTCAGTTCCTTGGGATCGCAAGTGGTGTTGTTGATGTACAGATCCCACATTGCGCGGTAGTTGTCCAGGTAGGTGCCCTTGATAGCGGTGGTGGTGCCGATACCGTCAGCCTGGTATTCAAAGTAGATGGGCAGGTTTGCCAGGTGAGTCTTGAATCTCCAGTCGGAGGAGCCGTCCATACCGGGGGAAGAGAAAGCTGCGAAGCCCAGTTCGTCGGAGCGAGCGGTGATGTCTTCAGCAACTTCCTTCAGGTCAGCGAAGGACTGAATGTCTTCGGGAGCGTAGCCGGCCTGTGCCAGCAGAGCCTTGTTGCAAATCAGACCGTAGGATTCAACTACGTATGCAATGCCTGCAACCTTGTCGCCGTCCTTCAGTGCGAAAGCATCGGAGGTCAGTTCGCCGTAAACAGCGGAACCGGACAGGTCATAGCAGTAGTCCTTCCAGTTTTCCAGACCAACGGGGCCGTTTACCTGGAACAGAGTGGGGGGTTCGGACTTTGCGATTTCAGCGGTCAGAGTGGTTTCGTATTCGCCGGAAGCAGCGGTAACGACGGTAACTTCAACGCCGGTCTGTTCGGTGTAAGAAGCTGCCAGAGCCTGCCACTGAGCGTCCTGTTCGGGCTTGAAGTTCAGGTAGTATACGGAACCGGCTTCTTCTTCAGAGCCGCCGCCGCATGCAACCAGACCAAAGCACAGAACCAGTGCGAGAACAAGAGCGAGAATCTTTTTCATTTTTGTGTCTCCTTTTCAAAAATTTTTTTGTGGCCTTCTTTTTGGCAATATTCTGTAAAAAAGACCGTTCTCATTTATCTAATATAGACAGTTTTTTCGGGTCTGTCAACCCGAAATTGTGGAATCGGCAGAATGCCAAAAGTTTCACAATATGCGATGTGTAAGTTGCTGAAAACTTGTCATACAAGTTAACGAGGTCTTAACTACTATGGCGTTTTATGGATGTAAAGTGAAAGTTTTCACAGCTGTTGCGGAGCGGGGAAGAACGTGGTAAAATACAACTCGCTATATAGGACATATATCAAATAAGTAGAAAGAGGGCTTATAATGCTGAAGGAACTGTTTTCCTTTTATATGATTTTCTTCCGCATGAGTGCGGTGACCTTTGGCGGCGGGTATGCGATGCTGCCGATTTTGCGCCGTGAATTTGTGGATAATCTGGGCTGGATGGATGAAGAGACCATTATGGACTATTACGCGCTTAGTCAGAGTCTGCCCGGTCTGATTGCGATTAATGTATCTGTGTTTATCGGGTATCGCTATAAGGGTGTGCTGGGTGCGGTTGTGGCTGCACTGGGTATGGTGTCTCCCTGCATCATTATCATTACAGCCATTGCGATGTTCCTGTCCGGATTCCGCGACAATATTTATGTACAGCGTGCACTGGGCGGCGTATCTGTTTGTGTGGTTGCGCTGATTTTGCAGGCTGTTCTGGGTCTGTGGAAAAAGGGTGTGAAGGACAAGCTGGGGATTTTGATTTTTGCGGTGATTTTCGCTCTGAACCTGCTGACGGATATTTCTCCCATTGTGCTGGTGATTGGCTGCGGTGTGGTCGGCGTGATTGCCGGTGCACTGAGAAAGGACAAGGGTGAAGCGAAATGATTTATTTGCAGCTGTTTTGGGAGTTTGCGAAAATCGGTTTGTTTGCAGTCGGCGGCGGTATGGCGACTTTGCCCTTCCTGGAACGTCTGAGCGAAAAGACAGGCTGGTTTGATGCCTCTTTGATTATGGACATGATTGCAATCAGCGAATCTACCCCCGGCCCCATTGGGATCAACATGGCAACTTATGTGGGCTGTGAGATTGCCGGTGTGCTTGGCGGCATCGTAGCAACCATGGGTCTGGTTGCCCCTGCTTTGGTTGTGGTTATCGTGGTTTCCGTGTATCTGGAAAAATTCCGCGGCAATACTGTGGTGGACAATATGTTTTATGGTCTGCGTCCTGCGGTTACGGGTCTGATTGCGGCAGCGGGCATCGGCGTTGCGGAAGCAGCCATGTTCAATTTGAGCCTGTATGCACAGACCGGTCTGCTCATGGATCTGTGCGATTTCCGCAAGCTGATTTACTTCGTGGCGGTATTCTTTGCCATTCGGAAGATTGACCTGCATCCTGTGGTGTTCATCGGGATTTCTGCGCTGGTCGGTGTTGTTTTCGGTTTTGCGTAAGAAAATACAGATATCAACAAATACCCCGCGTGAGCGGGGTATTTGTTTTTGCTAAGAATTTGTTAAAAAACAGATAATTTTCCATTTGGAAAAGTAAGAAAATTTTCGTGGTTTGTGATAAAATCCGAAACGAAAGTTTCGCCAATCCACCGAAAATGGCGGAAAGCGTCCCTGTTAGGGTTGTGTTAAAATCGATTTTCCATTATATTGTATAATGTACATTTATAAATATAGTGGGGGAACTATATCCCCATTGAAATACCACTGCATAGACGAATGCATTAAGGATTGAAAAAAGGAAGGATGTGGTGTGATGTTTTTGTTGCTGCTGGCATTTTGGGTGCTGCTAAATGGACGAATCACTGCTGAAATTTTAATATTGGGTGTTCTGATCTGCGGTGTGATCTACGGATGGTGCTGCAAGGTGCTGGGACTGAACTGGCGGCATGAGCTGGAGTTGGCGCGACGTATTCCCGGTGCGGTGAAATATCTGGTCATTCTGGTTTGGGAAGTTATCAAGGCCGGCTTGCAGGTTATGGTGCTGACCCTGTCCCCCAAGGCAAAGGAAGTGGAACCCAGACTGGTGTATTTCAAGAGCCCTGTGAGAAGCGATATCGGAAAAGTGATTTTGTCCAACTCCATTACCCTGACTCCCGGCACCATCACCTGCGGTGTAGGTGATGATCTGTTCTGTGTTCATGCACTGGATGGTCGGTTTGCGGGCGGTATGGAGGAGTCGGTATTTGTGACCGAGATCCACAAGCTGGAGGAATAAAGATATGATTGAACCTACCGTGTTTTTGCGAACATTTTTGACTGCTGCGCTGTGCATCATGATGTGCGTGGTGTTTGTGTGTCTGGTGCGTGCGCTGAAAGGTCCCCGCGTCACTGACCGCGTTGTGGCGCTGAATATGATTGGTACACTGGTTGTGATGATGATCTGCATCCTGTCCTATCTGCTGGAGGAAGCATTCCTCATTGACGTTGCCATTTTGTATGCGCTGCTGAATATGCTGGTGGTTGTGGTGCTGACTCGTGTAGCGACCCACCGCCACTACGAACTGTATCCGGAAGAACTGGAGGCAAAGAAATGATTAGAACTGTTTTGGCGATTGCTTTGATGAGCTTCGGCCTGTTTTCCATCCTTGTTTCTGCGCTGGGTCTGTTTCGATTTAAATGTGTACTTAACCGCATCCATGCGGCTGCCATTACCGATACCATCGGCGTTCTGTGCATGATGGTGGGGCTGGCACTGCTGTGCGGTTGGAGTCTGATGACACTGAAAATCGGCGTGATCGTGGTATTTATGTGGCTGGCAGGTCCTGTGGTAACGCACTTGATTGCTAAGATGGAGCTGCTGACCGAACGGGATATTGATGCGGAAGCACCCCATGAGGAAGGAGAATTGCTGCTGTGATTTACTTTGAATTCTTGTTGTTGGCATTTCTGATTTTCTGTGCCCTCGGTACGGTCTGTACCCGTAATTTGCTGTCGAGTATCATCGTGTTTATGGCATTTAGTGCGGTGATGAGTGTAATATGGCTGATTTTGGAATCTCCCGACCTGTCCATTACGGAAGCAGCCGTAGGTGCAGGTGTAGACACTATTTTGTTTATTGTTACCCTGAAGCGTATCAACGCTATGAAAGGAACGGAAAAAGATGAAACATGAATCCGTTTGGAAGCGGCTGAATGACTGGGTCAACGGAGACTATCCCGCCGAACAGCCCGGCAGAATTCGCTCGGTGGGTTCTCTGCCGGAGTTGCGTGCGGAAAAGCATGAAATCGAGAAGAAACCGCTGCGGTATTTGAATCAGCAGGTGCTGGCTTACCGCGTTGCCGCGGTGTTGGTCTGCATTTCACTTATGCTGGCTTTAACCTATACGGTTTTGAATCTGCCTACATATAACGATCCCTCCGCACCCACCAATAACGAGGTTTCTCAGCGTTATGTGGAGCAGGGTACGGCGGAAACCGGTGCAGTGAATACCGTTGCAGGCATGATTTTGGATTATCGTGCATTCGATACCTTCGGTGAATCCACTGTTTTGTTTGCAGCAACTGCTGCGGTATTGTTTGTGACTTTGAGTAAGCATACAAAGGAATGGACGGAACGTGGTCCTTTTGCAGATCCCAGTACCGATTTGATCTTTCAGCACATCAGCAAACTGCTGCTGCCTATGATTTTTGTATACGGTGTGTATGTGGTACTCAACGGGCATATTTCTCCCGGTGGTGGATTCTCGGGCGGTGCGGTGCTGGGCGGCGGTCTGATTCTCGACGCCACGGCAGCAATTCTTCTCAGCGAGCGCGGCGTAGACCTCGGTCTCGCCACCCCCAACGCACTTCGCGAAGCCTTCAAGGAAGCGTCTCCGAGCTTTATCATGACCCCCGA
>JAFQPT010000203.1 GCA_017411665.1 Oscillospiraceae bacterium
GAAGGGCCAGATGGTAATGGGACGCAGCATACCGACACGGATGCCTTCCTGCTTCAGTTCGTCAATTACGGACTTGGCAATGCGGGCAATGGTGCCGAATGCAGTTACGACGATTTCCGCACCTTCCATGTTGTATGCCTCCCACTGGGGCTCGGTTTCCCGAATGATGGCATATCTGCCCTGCAGACGGGCGCTGAGAACATCCAGCTGTTCGGTTTCCACATACAAAGAGGTGACGTTTGCACGTTCTCCGACAGGATTCTTGCAGTCCCAACCGGTAGCCGCCCAAGGCTTTTCAGCAGGGTCAACTTGATAGTCAATCATTTCGGGCAGCTCTACAGGTTCCATCATCTGTGCAATGATGCCGTCTGCGCAAATCATAACGGGCATGCGCCATTTTTCCGCCAGAGGAAATGCCTGCCCGATGCAGTCGATGGTTTCCTGTACGGAGGACGGTGCAAAGGTAATCATATTGTAGTCGCCGTGACCGCCGCCCTTGACTGCCTGGAAGTAGTCGCCCTGACCTGCCTGAATGGAACCGATGCCGGGACCGCCACGCATTACATTGATAATGAGGCAGGGTAGCTCAGCTGCACAAAGAGAAGAAATCCCTTCCTGTTTCAAAGAGATGCCGGGACTGGAGGAGGATGTCATGGCACGCACACCGGTAGAAGCCGCACCGTAAACCATGTTAATGGCAGCAATTTCGCTTTCCGCCTGCAGGAAGCAGCCGTTAACTTCCTCTTCAAACATGCGTTCCGAGAAGTATTCGGGAATTTCGGTCTGAGGGGTGATGGGGTAACCGAAGAAAAATCGGCAACCGTTTCTGATAGCAGCTTCCGCAATCGCTTCGCTGCCCTTCATAAGCTTCTTAGCCATATCGATCCCTCCCTTTTTATTCCTTCACGATGCTGATGACCGTGTCGGGGCAAGTGCGGAAACAGGAGCCACATGCGACACAAGCCTCTTCATCCGTGATCATCACAGGGTGATAGCCCTTTTCGTTCAGTTTGTCCGGAGAAAGCTGCAGCAGCTTCTTGGGACAAGCTCTGACACAGAGCTCGCAGCCTTTGCAGAGCTCTTCCTTCACAGAGAATTTGACCATGTTACTACCTCTTTTCTAATGATAAAAACACTTGGTTGGATATACGATATTATTTTATGTCGAAAGTCGCATTATACGCCTTTTCTTGTCAGAGTTTCCCAGTCTCTATGCATACGCTTTTCCAAATACAAAGGAAGCCCGACATACTTGAGGTCATGCTCCTTCTGCAAAAAAGCATCCAGCACCTCCCGCTTGCCGGAGGTATACACTACAGGAAGATTTAATTCTTCAGCTGCCGCCTTGATGATTTCATATCCGGATTCCAAATCATCTGCCGTAGTCTCATAAGACATATTGGTATTGTTAATGAGTCCCGTGACATTCCAACGCGCCTTGCGTTCCATATCCCGCTGCAGCCGAATGAGCTTCGCGGGTGTCCCTGCCATGGGACGATTGGTATTGACCACGTTATACAACTGAATCTCCGCACCCTCACGCTGCGCCTGCAGCAGCTTGGGCTTATACTGCCCCAACGCAGCTGCTCCTGCATCGCCGCCCAAATCAATCACGACCCGTTCCCAGTCCATCGCAAACGCTGCCGCAATTTCCGCAGGGACAGTCAGCATTTCCACATGAGAGCTTGCAAAATTAGGGGTAATTAAGCGAATTCCCGCTTCTTCAAACAGTTTTTTTCGGTCACTGAGTCTGAAATACGTATTCACCATATCCAAATCAATGACCAATGTCTTGGCAGGATTGGGGGCGCTCAGCGCAAACTGCATGGCAAGCTCTGTCTTGCCGCTGCCGTAATTCCCCATCAGTATGATAAATTGCTTCATCCGTGCCGATTCCTCCTGCTCCTCAAGTTGTCTGACAACCGAGTTGGTTGTATTACCTTTATTCTTATTGTACAATTCTGCACCTGCAATGTCAATTTCATTTATAAGTTTTTAACATCCTCTCCATCGCTACGCAGAAAACATTTTCGCATTTTGCACTATTTGCAAAAATTTTTTCTATTTTCGTTCATTGATATATCAGTTTAAATTGTCCTCCGCTTTTGCTGTACCCCCTTATTTGCTTTTAATTTAGTGCAAATATACATCTAATCTATTAATAATGTTTTCATATCGACGTACTTTTTCGTGCAATCATTTCGAAATATATTTTGGCCGTTTTGAATTTATTTGTTTTCGTACTTTAGTTCAGCAATAGTATGCCCCAAAAGCAGAAAAGCAGACTGCAAAACAGTCTGCTTTATTCTATTCGGATTTGCTTCCATTGCTCAACCAGCCGCTCCAAATTCCATGCCGCATTGGCAGGAGATGTGGACGGCAGACAAACTGCCTGTCTACCCAGACGGTCACGTAAAAAGCGGTTGTAGTACTTCTCCGCAGTCTTTCCGTTGACGTAAATACAGCCGATATCAGCTGCGTTTAAAATACGTTCCACATCATTGGGAACTGCATTCTTTATGGTGCTGTCTGCACTGCCTGCAATGTCACAGGATGCGATAACATCCCACAGTGCAATTTTACAGGTCAGCAGCAGTTCCTTCTTCTGTTCCACGGTTTGCGGGACTTCCCGCTCGTACACTGCGGCAAGCACCTTCCAAAATCGATTTTGCGGATGTCCGTAAAAGAATTCGTTTTCACGGGATTTGACCGACGGAAAGCTTCCCAGAATCAAAATCCTTGACTCCGCATTGTATACCGGGGAAATTGGATGAACGACCATAAACGCCTCTCTCAAAAGTGGTACAAAATCAAATCAAACGCCATGCACAGTCCTGGATAAACACCGCTCACATCCAGATATTCCTCTCTGGTATGACAGCCATCCCCATCGCAGCACCCCACGCAAACAGACGGA
>JAFQPT010000204.1 GCA_017411665.1 Oscillospiraceae bacterium
ACGGCGAGCAGGGTCATCCCATCCGCGCCACCGTTTCCGATATCGGCCCCGAACTGCTGTCCCGCCTGCTGAATCTGACTGCAGCCCAGGAAGGTGTTCTGAACATCGTATTCCGAATCGCAGACGACCACGATTTGCTTTTGAGCGATTTGAAGGACCTGCACGCCATGCTAGACTATGTCAGCGACCACCGCAAGGAGCTGACCACCACCTACGGCAATGTATCCTCCGCTTCTCTGGGTGCCATCCTGCGCGCACTGATTCCTCTGGAAAATCAGGGTGGTGACCTGTTCTTCGGCGAGCCCATGCTGGACATCCATGACTGGATCCGCAAAGACAGTGACGGCAGAGGCATGATCAACCTGCTGCACTGCGTAAAGCTCGTGAGAAATCCCAAGCTGTATGCCATTTTCCTGCTGTGGATGATGGCAGAGCTGTTCGAACGGTTACCCGAAGTGGGCGACCCCGACAAGCCTCGTCTGGTATTCTTCTTCGATGAAGCGCACCTGCTGTTCGAAGATGCCCCCAAGGTTCTGGTACAGAAAATCGAACAGGTTGTCAAGCTGGTTCGTTCCAAGGGTGTCGGCATCTATTTCGTCACCCAAAGTCCCCGCGACATTCCCGATGCGGTGCTGGCACAGCTTTCCAACCGCGTGCAGCACGCACTGCGTGCCTATACCCCCAGTGAACAGAAGGCCGTGAAGGCCGCAGTGCAGTCCATGCGCCCCAATCCCGCATTCAATGCCGCTGAGGTGCTGATGGAGCTGGGTGTCGGACAGGCACTGGTCAGCGTTCTGGATGACGAGGGCATTCCCTGCATGGTACAAAACACCTCCATCATCTGCCCGCAGAGCTTGATGGCTCCCGCAGACCCTGCCATCATCGCAGCCGCCATGAGAAACGACGGCATGGAAAAGTACGACGAAACCATCGATTTGGACTCCGCTTACGAAGAGCTGCAGGAGCAGGCCGAACAGGAAGCGGAAGAAGCCAAGCTGGCTGCAGAACGGGAAGCACTGGAAAAGGAAAAGGCCGAACTGGAAAAGCAGCGCAAGAAGATGGAAGAACAGGACGCCAAGCGCAAGCAGAAGGAAGAAGAAAAGAAGCAGCGCGAAAAGGAAAAGAAGGAGGAACAGGAGCGCAAGAAGGCTCAGCGCCGCCGTGAAAAGCTGGAAACCAAGCTCATCAACACAGGCGCACAAATCATCAAGCGCGGTATTCTAAACACACTGAAATGGTAATATAAACAACAAAAGACCTCATCCTTTGGATGAGGTCTTTTTCTTTTCAATTACTTATCGGATGCAGTACTGAACCGCAACGCACTTGGGGCCGCCCTGAGTAACAAATGCAGGGCTCAAATCCATAATCTGGATTTCCATCTTGGGGAAAGCTTCCTTCAGCAGACCCACAACATACTGTGCATCGCCGAGTGCGTCTGCATGGGAAACATGCATGATGTAGTTTTCTTCATCAACGCCCTTGCTCTTCAGACGCTCTACCACTTCAGCCAATGCCGCCTTCATAGTGCGCTTGACACCCAGCTTTTCCAGTTGTCTGCCATCGGGAGTCTGGGTCATAATGGGCTTCAGCTTCAGAATGGTGCCCAGAGTTGCTGCCATGGGAGTCAGACGACCGCCACGCTTCAGATAGCCGAAGTCCTGAGGAATCAGGAAGGATTCGTTATTGTCCGCAGCAAAACGTACCCATTCCACAACTTCTTCGAAGCTCTTGCCTTCCTTCTGCATCTTCACAGCCTTTTCCACAATGTAACGGTGAGGGCCGCAAAGGGTCTTGGTATTGACAACAACGATATCGTCACAGTTATCCACCGCTTCTCTTGCGCCTTCCGCACTCTGATAAGTGCCGGACAAGCCGTCTGCCATAGCAATATTGATGATTTTCTTGCCGGCAAACTTTTCGTACGCATCGATCACTTCACCGATGGGAGGCTGAGAGGACTGGGGCAGATGGCCATCCTTGATGTAGCCATAGAACTTTTCCATGTCCATCAGCAGGTCACGCCCCTGCCAGTCGCCGATAGTAACGCTCAGAGGCAGAACCTCAATACCCATTTCTTTGCCCTGTTCGGGAGTAAACAACGCGGAAGTGTCTGTAATAATCTGATACATATCTTTACCTCATATGTCGGTTATATATTTCTCTTTTATCCAGTTTGCCGTATCCGATGGATTTCGTCAAGACATTTCCGTAATTTTGGGTAAATTTTCAAGAAGATTCACAATTCGAGAGGCAATTAATTGACAGAAACCGTATAGGCCAACGTTTTTTCTTCACCGGGCTGCAGCTTCATCACATAGGGCTTGTCCTCCAGATTGCCGCTTTCCCCCACAACCGCAGCACATCCGTGCCAGGGTTCGATGCAGATATAAGGTGCCTGTTTGCCGCCGTTAGTCCAGAACGCCATCAGCGGGAACTCTTCAAATTCCATCGTAACGCCGTGACCGTCGGTTTTATGGCGCAGCGTCACCTTCTTGGACTTCAATTCTTCGAAAATCAAGGTATCCAGCTCGGCAAAGGGTTCATAGCGCAGAGGCAGCACATGGGTCGCCTCCAACATGGGCAGAGTCAAATCGCTGCGAATGCAGCCTGCATTGCTGAGCACGCGGGTATGGCAGGTTTCTTCCTCAGGGAAATAAATTTCATAGTCGGTAAACTGTTCGCCTTCCTTCATGGGGCAGCGGAATGCGGTATGCGCACCTACGCAGCAGGGCAGCACTTCGTCACCGATATTCTTTACAATAAATGCAGTGGTAAAGCCGTCTTCATGGAGGGTATGACGCACACGGAAATCAAATTCGTAAGGATACTTTTCCTTGGTGGCATCGCTGCTGACCAGACGATATTCCACAAAAGTGTCATCCTGCGCCGCTACTTCGAATACACTGTTTCTGGCAAAGCCGTGACGACCCATGTAGTAAGTCTCCCCCTTGCACTTCACCTGACCGTCCGCAAGATTGCCCACGATGGGAAACAGCACGGGATTGCGGCCGCCCCAATATGCGGGATTTCCGTTCCAGATATATTCCATACCTTGACCGTCAACCAGACTGATCAGTTCCGCACCTGCATCGGTAACAATTGCAGTCATAGTTTTGTTTTTTAGCTGCAGTTCCATAAAAACGACCTCCGTTTTGCTCTTGATAAAATCAGTTTAAAATGACAAAGGAGTGAAGTCAAGCATGGCGGAAATTTTTTCTGAACTTCAAAAAAAATAATGACAACCCCATAACGTCTGTGCTAAAATACATCTGTAAATTTTCTGCGGACACCGCAGAATCAATCCCGACCTTTATTGTAAAGGAGCAACGATTATGAGAATTTATCTGGAAAAAGATTACGCAGCGATGAGCCGCCGTGCTGCCAATATTATCGCAGCAGAAATCCATAAGAATCCCGCTTGTGTTCTGGGTCTGGCTACTGGGTCCACCCCCATCGGCACTTATCAGCAGCTGATTGAAATGAATAAAGCAGGTGATATCAGCTTCAAGGAAGTTACCACCGTCAAC
>JAFQPT010000205.1 GCA_017411665.1 Oscillospiraceae bacterium
CAATACCCATCTGCTCATCGCAAAGGGAGAGCGTGAGGGACGTACCTATACCACTGTGACGCCCTTGGATCTGGACGGCAGGAAACGTGAACTTGCCCGCATCATTGGTGGTGCCAATATCACAGAAACCACCCTTAAGAGCGCAGAAGAAATGCTCCAATCTTAATTTGACATCCATCCCCCTTATCTGTATAATGAAAGTACAGATAGGGGGATTTTTTATGGATGGTGAACAGACAATTGGTATGATCATCATGCTGGTTTGCTCATGGGGCTGCGGCACGATCTTCTATTTTATCAGCCGCTTTGCGGATAAAAGTCCGAAGCCGATCCATTTCTGGGCAGGAACCGAAATCGATCCCCGCCGCATATCCGACGTTGCGGCATACAATCATGCCAATGCGGTGATGTGGAAGCTATATTCAATCCCATATTGGCTTGCAGGCTTCCTGTCTTGCCTCTGCTTTATCAGTGAAGCATTTACAATTGCAGGTGCATCGATGCTCTTTTTAGCCTGCTTCCCGGGCTTGTTCTTCTTAATTCGAAAATACAAGCAAATTGAGAAAACCTATATCTGCTGACCAAGCTGATTATTGACAGATCCGTTTCCATATTCTACAATCATATTAGGCCGCTGCCCAGTCATCGGGCAGCGGTTTTAACTATTATTGAAAGGAGCATGAAAAATGAAATTGACTGTGATGTGCGTACGGAGGGTTCGCACCACATAAACCCTCCAATTCATAATACTTGGAGGAACATATGAATACAGTTCATATCAAATTAACAGGCAAAGAAGACCTGTCCCATGTACAGCGCCTATGGGTAGACCCGGTTGTGATGCTGTTTGTGGGCTTCCCCGATGGCTTGTACGAAACTATGGAGCACCTTGAGCAGAAGTGGTTGCCTTGGGTACAGAATCCACCGATGCGGCAGCATTACAGCATTTATGCCGACGGCATCGGTTACTGCGGCGAAAGCTTCTACGATGTGGACGAATCCGGCCTTGCCTGCATGGACATCAAGCTGCTGCCGTACGCAAGAGGGAAGGGCATCGCTTTTGCAGGGCTTATCCATGCACTGAATCAGGCTTTCCTGCTCGGAAATGCCCGCAGTGCCTATGTTGACCCCGATCCCGAGAACATCAAAGCTATCCGCCTGTACAAGAAGCTTGGTTTCAAGGAAACGGAACGCGCTGCACATCTCGAAGACCCTGGCTGCCCCTGCGTCTACATGGAACTGACCCGCTCCGACTGGGAGGTGGCACCATGGAGATAAGATACCGCGACATTATTCTGAGGGATATGATTGAATCCGACATTGAGGATTGGATTCGCTGGGAAACGGTGGATACCGAGTGGATGGACTGGGACGGTCCCGATCTGGACTCCGGAGAACCATTTGATGCCGACGCATACCGTGCGGAAAGCATGAAAACACTTCACTATCCACGGGAAGGAGACTTCCGCAATTTCTTTGAACTTGCAACTGCAGATGGACGGCACATTGGCATGGTATCGTCTTACGCAACCGGTGCAGATTTTCAGCACCTGAGCTGGAAAGATGCAACGGAACGCGATCAATTCTGGTATACGCTCGGCATTGTGATCTGTGAAAGCTGCAATTGGAGTCAAGGTCTTGGCGCGCAGGCATTGACCGCATTCTGCAAGCACTTTATGGATCACAGAAAGACGGAACTTCGGCTCCAGACATGGTCCGGTAATCTTCGGATGGTTCACTGCGCTCAAAAGATTGGCTTTGTGGAGATCAATCGTTTTGTTGGCAACCGGCATATCCGTGGCAACGTCTATGACGGGTTAACATTCCAACTGGATTTAGACAGATTCTATGATTATTTAAAGCAAAATACTTGACAATTGACCACCGATTTGTTAGGATAGCCCCGTAACACAGCGATGGGAACAAGTAAGCGACCTATTTTCCGCCAGAGAGCTGCCGGTTGGTGCAAGGCAGTGGGGAAATCCGCCGAAATACCTCCCGGAGTGGCCTGCCCGAAATCGCAGTAGGGGAGGACGGGATCGCCCGAAACAGCGAGAGGTGTTGCTAGACACCGTGAGGTCTGCATTGCGAAGTGCAGATGAACCAGAGGTGGTACCGCGTATTTTCACGCCCTCTGTCCGTATGGACAGAGGGCGTTTTTCATCCGAAAGGAGGAGATACTATGATTAGCAAACCCATGGATGTGCTGCGTGACTTTCCAGTCAGAAAGAGCAAAAAACAGAAGCAGGCCTTCCGGGATGCGGTTCAGTCCTATTTTAAAACAATCGGCTGCGATTCAGTTATTGAAAAGGGAAGCATGGGTGCAAAGAATATCGTTATCGGCAACCCCGAAACTGCCAAATATCTGATCACCGCCCATTATGACACCCCCGCTGCGCTGCCTTTTCCCAATTTGATCACCCCCTGCAATTTTCTTCCGTTACTGGGTTACCAGATCCTGCAGACGGTGCTGATTTTCGCAGCTGCGATGATTCCGGGCATCCTTCTTGCACTCGCGGGTGTCAGTGCAGAGATCGCAAGTCGAACCTGGGCGTTAAGTCTGTACGTAATTCTTGCTTTGATGCTGATCGGCCCAGCGAACAAGAACAATGCCAACGACAATACCTCCGGTGTGGTAACCGTGCTGGAAATTGCCAAAAGTATGCCCGAAGCTTACCGCGATAAGGTCTGCTTTGTCCTCTTTGATCTGGAAGAAGCCGGTCTGATCGGTTCCTCTTCCTACCAGAAAGCCCATAAGAAGCATACTGAAAATCAACTTATTCTGAATATGGATTGCGTCGGCGACGGCAACGAACTGGTGATGTTCCCAACAAAAAAGCTGCTGCAAAGCCCCGAAAGAATGGAGCTTCTCCGCGGTATTACCGGAACATGGGGTGAAAAGAGCATTGCACTTCGGGAAAAGGGCTTTGCCTATTATCCTTCCGACCAGAAGCACTTCCCATATGGAGTCGGTATTGCGGCATTCCGTCGCAGCAGCTGGGCAGGACTCTACTGCAGCCGCATCCATACCAAAAAGGACACAGTCCTTGAAGAAACCAACGTAAATATTCTGCGCGCAGCAATCGTAAGTCTGATTACCTGCGGCGCAGTCAAGTGTGAAAGGAAATTTGATTATGAAACTGTATGATGAACTGGTTGCCCGCGGTCTGATCGCGCAGGTGACCAATGAAGCTGAAATCCGCGAAATGATCGACAACGGCAAGGCTACCTTCTATATCGGCTTTGACCCCACTGCCGACTCCCTGCACGTAGGCCATTTCATGGCATTGTGCCTGATGAAGCGCCTGCAGATGGCCGGAAACAAGCCCATCGCTCTGATCGGCGGCGGCACTGCCATGATCGGTGACCCCTCTGGCCGTACCGATATGCGCTCCATGATGACCCAGGAGACCATCCAG
>JAFQPT010000206.1 GCA_017411665.1 Oscillospiraceae bacterium
GATTGCGTATATTCGAGAGAAGTTCCAAACGGACGAAATCTATTCCTATGCCACCAGCTTTGGCGGGTATCTGACGCTGAAGTACATTTATGAGCATGGCAATCCCTTCCGAAAAATTGCGCTGCGCTGTCCTGCGGTCAATATGTACGATGTGCTGACAACGGCAATCATGTCTCAGGACGATTTGGGGAAGCTCAAAAAAGGAAAAGACATTCCGGTAGGCTTTGACCGCAAGATTATGGTAGGGCCGTCTTTGCTGGAGGACCTTCAGTCCCATGACATTCAGCAGTGGGATTATTTGGAGTTTGCGGAGGATATTCTGATTCTCCACGGTACTGCAGATGAAATCGTCCCCATGGATGCCACGTATGCCTTTGCGGACAGGAATTTGATCGAGTTTGTACCTGTGGAAGGTGCGGACCATCGTTTCCAGAATCCGCAAAAGATGGAACTGGCAATGAAGCATATTTTTGCGTTTTTTGCGCTGTAAATCAGAGGGCTATCGGAGAAAATGCCATGAAAGCAATCGGTGATATGCTGCACCGATTTATGCGGATGAAGGCAATCTCTATGAAATCGTATTTGAGGACTATGTGTTCCATATGACCCGAAATGAATCGTATGCTGCACAGGCTGCGAGCGAGATTCAAAAGGGAGACTTTTTTGTCATTTATGAACACTCCGGACTGCTGGATTGGGTTCCGCAAATCGTGGAAACGGAAATCGTCAAGGCCTTTCATCCGAAGGGGTGGATGCACTACGGCATACACTGCCAAAATCATGTGATTGATGTTATTTCTCCGAGAGAACCGACTGTCAGAAAGCTGTGATTTACAACGGGAATACAAAAGACAGGGGCGGTTGCCCCTGTCTTTTTGAGGTTCGGCATGATATAATGAACATGGTTATACCTTAGGAAATGAGGGTTTATTATGGGAGCCTCCGAACGCTTCAACAACAATGCATTTATTGAAATTGAAATTGAACGATTGATCGAGTGGAATGAGCCCAACGGAGAGGGCTGCTTTGCTACGGACAGAATTACCAAGGACGGATATAAAGTCGGATATATGTATCGGGAGCTGCCCGATGAAGGAGTTCCCGATAGCGGCTGGCGCTTTATGGCCGGGGATGAAGACGAGGAGTATATGAACAATCCCGACAACATCCATATTTTTG
The DNA here is from genome assembly GCA_017411665.1 of Oscillospiraceae bacterium. Next base: position 1,180 of record JAFQPT010000206.1, read on the forward strand.
CAATCAATACAATCTGCAATTATGACAGGGATATCATTCCTTATATTCGGGCAAGGGTTGGAAGTGCTTATATCAGAACGGGACACAATCGACTTGAACCCGATGATGGATCTAAGCCCATTTTTATAGAGAAGCAAAGCAGATAATGCCTGTGTACGGATTAAAGAGGTGAGGTCGGATGAGCCAAAAGAAACGTATCACGAAAAAGGAAGCATGGCTTTCGGTGCTTATTGGCTTGTTTCTGGGGACGGTTTTCATCTTCGGTGTGCGGTTTTGGAACGCACCGATTGCGGAAGAGGATGCAATTCATACCACGGCGGTCTTTTCTTCCTATGAAGAGACGAGGAGAAGAGGGAATCTGAAACAAATTATCATCCGAACGGAAGATGATGAGCAGATGTATATTGACGGCGTGTGCATCACTGCCAAATTGCGGGATGCGATTCATCGGCTGACTCCCGGTACACTGCTTTCCTTGACTGTACATCCCAATTCCAACTGTATTCTCGCTATGCGAACGGAACACGCGATTTTGATGGAGTTTTGGGATTCCTCTCAACGGCTGACAGACGAGGCAAACGGATTCCAATGGCTTGGACTGTTTTGCTATGGGCTGGCTGTTTATGGACTGGGGAGCTTGCTGCGCACAAAAAAACGATAGGCTGCGGGGGAAAGCCTCTGCGATTTGAACGAATAGGAAAAACGGAGTGGTCATATGTATAATTTGGAGTATTTATTCGGATGTCTGGAAGAAGACGCAGTCAGCAGACTGGGAGAGATTTTCGAAACAGCCAATCAAACCCGAGATGAGGACAAGCTGCGCGCTCTGCAATCGGAGCTGAAGTGGATTCTTCGGACGGGAAAGAAAATCAAATGGATGAGTGCGCCAAGCGGGACTGTGCATATCGGTGTTGTGGACGAGTATTGCCTGCTGGTGGATGTTTATGGGGTCAAGGTTCTGTTTACCGACTATCGGTTTTTGGATGGAGAGCAGGATGTTTTGAATTTCCACTGGATGGAAGAGGACCATCTGGTAGTGTTCGATGTTCTCTACATTGTTCGTAATCTTGTGGATAAGTGTATCTGTCATTATACACAGGAAGACTTTTTTGTTTACCTTTCCCCTGTCAGAAAGCTCCCATTTGAGCAGAATGACTCTTGGAGCGATACAATATTGCCCTAATGCTTACATGCTGTAATACTGACGGCAACAGAAAGAGGCACACCGTTCGGTGTGCCTCTTTTTTTATCCATTACATGCATCTGCGATAAACTGTGCAGGGCTTGTCCATTCCTCGGTGACTTCCGGGGCCTCGTGACTGAATCGAATCACAGTGCCGCTGCCGCACAGCAGAATGTTGTCTCCGTCGGGGCACACTGCAATTACAACTCCGTCGGGTGGTTTGTCCGCAAGCGATTCCGCTTCCACCTGCAGACGGAATTCTTCTGTTGCCGTCACGGCTTTGGAATAGGGGAGCAGCTCGTATTCATCCGACAGAAATCCGCCGTTTGCAATCAAATAATAGGGCAGTACAGGGGCAAAGGCTGGAACAACAAGAAGCTGTGCATCGGCCTTTGACATGGCTTTTCGGAAGTCTTCTTTGCGTTCCTTTTTTGCGCTGCGGAGCAGTTTCAAGGCTTCTTTTTCCGAGATTGCGCGAATCGGACGGACTTTGCGTTTCAGCTGCTCATATTCTGCGAGATGGCTGTCCATGAATGCGCGCGACGGACGGGGAATGGGTTGGGTTTCCTGCAGCACATATCCGTCGGGCAGTGCATCCACGACGGGTACAGGCCTTAAGGCACCGACAGGAAGTGCCTTTTCCCGTAAAAGAGCGTCGGCGGTGTCTTGGTGAATCAGAATCGTGTTGCGGCCCGCACAGGAATTCGTCATCGGAATGTGTGCATACACAATTCCCTGCTGCGGAAGGTCTTCAGACAGATAGCAGTCGGGCAGATTCACGAACTGAAGGGTGTGAAATACCTCGGTGATTTGCGGCAGCCATCCGCCTGCAGCCCGGAGTTGTTCCTCGGAATGTTTGAGGTCGAAGTCTACTGCAATTCTCGGAATCAAATGCTTTCCGTAGACATAAAAATACTGTTCCGCATCGTATTTGCCAATGTCTTTGGCCCAGCAAAAATCCAGAGCAAAACCGTTTCGGATACAGGCTGTTCGAAACCGCTCCGGTACAAGCAGGTCTTTTCCCCAATGCTTCGGTCCGACACTGTGCTCATGGAATGCGCGAATCGTACGGATGTTCAGTTTCTCGCCCTGCTCCGTGACAGCCTCCATGCGGTCTGCAATGGTGTTGTCCTTGAAGGGAGAGGCAGTCAGCTCAAACCATTCGCTTTCCACGTCGATATACGTTCTTTTGTAGCTGCATCGGGCTGTCCAGCCACGCTCCTTACAAAAGGCAGAGATTTTTTGGAACACCTCGGGCACTTGCGGGTCAGTCAAATCCAGTTTGCACCAACCCACAGAATCGCATTTCAGCCCCAATTCGTGAACGAAGGCGATGTTTTCTCGAATTTTCTCCTCATTGGTCTGCAATGTTGTTCCGGCTTTGTCCAGAATCCAGGACAGCTCTTCCGTATACCGCATGTGTCTCACCTCACTATTCAGAGTATACCATGATTATAGGGATTGTGACAGGGATTTCCTACGGTATCCTGTCGTTTTCTTGCGGCTGTTCCTGCTTTGTGCTATGATAAAAGAAACGGAGGGATGCACAATGGGTTCCTGGGGAACAAGCATCAGCGGCAATGATACCGCAATGGATTTACGCTCTGAATA
>JAFQPT010000207.1 GCA_017411665.1 Oscillospiraceae bacterium
AGAAGAAAATCGCTACTCGTGACGGCTTCGGTGAAGCTATCGTAGAAGCAGGCAAGGCAAATCGTCAGGTCTGCGTTGTAGATATCGACATCGGCAAGTCCTGCAAGACCACTACCTTCCGTAAGGAACTGCCCGAACAGTATATCAACGTAGGCATTGCAGAACAGAACGGTGCAGGCGTGGCTGCCGGTATGGCAACCTGCGGCAAGATCCCCTTCGTAGTTACTTATGCGGCATTCGGCTCCATGCGTATCTGCGAAATGATCCGTCAGGAAATTTGCTATCCCAACCTGAATGTTAAGATCGCTTGCTCTCACGGTGGTCTGACCCCCGCAAACGACGGTGCAAGCCATCAGGCAATCGAAGATATGGGCATTCTGCGTACTCTGCCCAACATGACCGTTATCATGCCTGCTGACTACTATGCAGCTAAGGCACTGGTTAAGGCAGCAGCAGAAACCTATGGTCCGATGTACCTGCGCTTCACCCGTGATGCAGTTCCCGTAATTTATGATGAAAACGCCACCTTTACCATCGGCAAGGCAAACCTGCTGAAGGAAGGTAAGGATGTTGCAATTATTGCAAACGGCGACACCGTTCGTCTGGCTCTGGAAGCTGCAGATGTTCTGGAAGAAAAGGGCATCACCGCTCGTGTTCTGGACATGCACACCATCAAGCCTCTGGACGTAGAAGCAGTCAATGCCTGCATCAACGATATCGGTAAGATCATTACCGTGGAAGACCACAACATTCTGAATGGTCTGGGCTCTGCAGTGGCTGAGGTGATTGCAGAATCCGGAAAGGCTGTTCTGCGCCGCATCGGCGTACAGGATCAGTACGGACAGTCTGCTCCCTACGAACGTCTGCTGGCAATGAACGGCATCACCGTGGATAACATTGTTGCTAAGGCAATGGAGCTGAACGGCTAAATCAAAACAAGCATTTCTTTAATCTCCTTACATAGATCGTGTCTGGCCTCCGGTGCCATATCTCTTTTTGATTGGGAGAGGTGTGGCGGCCGGGCACGGCGAAAAGACAATCAAAATGCGGAAAAACAAATAGGAGGAACATCTGTGAAACAGACAGTATATACCGCTGTGCGGAAGGTGATTCTCCTGTGCGCTACGGCGCAATGAAACAGTAGACATCCACCTAGGTGGAACATTATAATTAATTTATTAAAAACAGGAGGACTCCAAATGAAAAAGCTTATCGCAATGCTGATGGCAGTAATCATGGTCTTCGCTCTGTGCGCTTGTGGCGGCGGCAGCGATGACACCGCAAACGACAGTGTATACGATCAGATCAACCTGACCATGACCGTAAACGGTACCGACACTCAGATCGACACTCTGGTTGGTCAGAAGTTCGCTGAACTGGTTGAAGAAGCAACCGAAGGCGCTGTAATCATTGACGTATTCCCCAATGACCAGCTGGCAGGCGGCAACGCAGCCAAGGGTATGGAAATGCTGTGCGACGGCTCTGTTGATATTGCTGCATACGCAACCGTTACTATGGGCGCTCTGGACGAAGGTTTGACTGTTGGTCTGACTCCCTGGATCTTTGATGACTACGCAGACGCTCGCGCTACCATTGACGCAACCGGTCTGGACTACTATGCAAATATTCTGGAAGGCTACAATGTTACTCTGCTGGGCTCCTTCCACAACGGCTTCCGTCAGCTGTCCAACAGCAAGCATGCTGTTCTGACTCCCGCTGACATGGCAGGTCTGAAGATCCGTACTCCCGGTTCCGCTATTTACCAGAACACCTTCACCGCTCTGGGCGCATCTCCCTCCACTCTGAACTGGGGCGAAGTTTTCACCGCTCTGCAGCAGGGCACCATTGATGGCCAGGAAAACGGCCTGTCCATCACCAATACCTCCGGCGTTCTGGAAGTTCAGCCCTACGTTACCGTTTGGAACTACAGCTATGAAAACGACCTGCTGATGTTCAACACCGACATTTGGAACAGCCTGAATGCAGAAACTCAGGCAGTTCTGCAGGAAAAGGCACTGGAAGCATGCAACTGGGGCCGTGACATTGTTGAAGCTGAACACGATACTCTGATTGAACAGTTCCGCGCAGACGGCATTCAGGTTGATGTTCTGACCGAAGATCAGGTTGCTCTGTTCAAGGCAGAAGTTGCTGACGTAAAGGCAGACTTCCTGGCAGGCTTTGACGCAAGCGCTAAGGCAGCATTCGGTATTGAATAAATCATTTGAACAATTCTCAATTCTCAACGAAGAAATAACCTCATGACACACGGAAGGGCCGGAAGTTTTCGGCCCTTCTGTAACCAATGAAAGGCAAAAACGATATGATTAAGAAATTTATTGACAATTTTGAAGAGATTGTTGTTATCGTTGCGCTGACTGTGATGACCGTTTTGACTTTTTCCAACGTAGTCACCCGTTACGTTTTCAACTTCTCCATGAACTTTGCAGAAGAAATTTCTACATATTCCTTTGTTCTGCTGAGTTTGTTTGGTGCATCCATTGCGCTCAAGCGCGGAGCTCACCTTGGCTTTACTCTGCTTGCTGAACATGTTCCCCAGATTGTAGCTCGTATTTTCGAAGTGATTTCTGCAATTTCCGGTGTACTGTTCTCCGGCGTTATTTTCTGGTACGGTATCCAGATGGCAATGACTCAGTTTGAACGTGGTCAGCTGTCTCTGGGCGTACAGATCCCCGAATGGATTTATGGTTCCTTCATTCCCTTTGGCGCATTCTTCCTGTTGCTGCGCTTTATTGAATTGCTGATCAAGGCAATCAAGGGCCAGGAAATCGTAAAAGAAGACGTTCTGGCCGACGCAATGGCTCAGGCCGATACGAATAAGGAGGGCTAAACTATGGTAACAACTGTTTTGTTTGGTCTGTTTGCAGTATTGCTGCTGATCGGCACTCCCATCGCAATGTGTCTGGGCATGTCCAGCGTTGCCGCTATGCTGGTAATGGGTGCAGGCCGCTCTTTGGATGTTGTACTGGGTACTGTGCCTCAGTTGGTTTCCGCAGCGATCACCAAGTCTGTTCTGATGGCCATTCCGTTCTTTATTCTGGGCGGCAATGTTATGGAAAAGGCTGGTATTTCTACTCGTCTGATCAATCTGGCACAGACTTGTGTCGGTCACTTTAAGGGTGGCGTAGCAATGGTATGCGTTCTGGTTGCATGTTTCTTTGCTGCGATTTCCGGTTCCGGTCCCGCTACTGTTGCGGCTCTGGGTCTGATTCTGATTCCCGCAATGATCAATGTCGGTTATCAGCCTGCATTTGCAGCTGCTCTGATGGCTACTGCAGGTGCGATTGGCGTTATCATTCCTCCTTCCATTACTTTTGTTGTATACGGCTCTATCTCTGATGTTTCCATCGGCGATCTGTTCATTTCCGGTGTTATTCCCGGTCTGCTGATGGGTACTGCTCTGGTTATTGTTACTCTGTGGATCGGCCGCAAGAGCGATCTGAAGCTGCTGCCTAAGGCAAGCTGGAAGGAGCGTTGGGTTGCGTTCAAGGATGCATTCTGGGGTCTGATGATGCCTGTTATCATTCTGGGCGGTATCTACGGCGGTATCTTTACTCCTACCGAAGCAGCTGCTGTTTCCGCAGTTTACGGTCTGTTTGTAGGCTTGTTTGTTTACCGCACCTTGAAGCTGAAAGATCTGAAGAAGATCATTGTTGACTCCGCTTCCACCACTGCGGTTGTTATGCTGATTACTGCTGCTGCTTCTCTGTTTGCATACGTGCTGACTCGTGCGCGTCTGGACGTTGCGATCAGCGGCGCGCTGGAAAGCTTCGCATCCGGTAATGTGGTTGTGTTCTTGATCATCGTAAATATCTGCCTGCTGATTGCCGGCTGCTTCTTGGACTCTACCTCCGCTCTGTATATTTTTACGCCTCTGTTCCTGCCCGTTGCGGAAGCACTGGGTATGAATCTGGTTCACTTCGGCACTATCATGATCGTAAACCTGGCAATCGGTCTGGTAACTCCTCCTGTAGGTGTCAACCTGTACGTTGCTTGCGGTATTGCCGATGTTGACCTGAAGCAGATCTCCAAGGCGGTTATTCCGCTGATTCTGGCATCTCTGCTGGTTCTGCTGCTGGTTACTTACGTTCCCAGCCTGTCTACTATGCTGCTGTAAGCTGTAATAGGATATTCAGTAAATTTCTAAACATTGAAACCTCCCTTTATATGTTCTCTTTTCCAAATTTCAATGTTTTAGTTTTTCCTTCTTCTTGGGAACCCGCAAACATTTTTGTTTGCGGGTTTTCCGCTTGTATGTAATGAAAAATCTTGCGCATATTGAGGAAAAATGATAAGATAAAGTATCTGTTCCGATGTTTGAAAGGAGACTTTCTATGGCAACATTCAGTCCCGTGTCCAGCAATAAGCTTTATATTCAGATTTACAACCAGATTTATGAGGCAATCATGACCGGTGTGTACAAAGTAGGCGATAAGCTACCCAGTGAAAAAGAGTTCTGCACCATGTTCAATGTCAGCCGTGTTCCCGTTCGCGAAGCACTGTGCGCATTGGAACTGAACGGTCTGGTGGACTCCATCCAGGGTGTGGGTGTTTACGTAAAAGAACGCCCTGCACAGATAAATTACGAATGGATGCAGCATGTGGAGCCCCAGGAAATCATCCGTGCCCGTATGGTACTGGAGCCCGATATTGCCAGAGAAGCGGCCCTGCATATTAAGCCCGAGGAAAAGGAACAGCTGGAAGAAATCATTCAGCGCTTCCATAAGCATTATGAAAACGGCGAAGAGACCAACATCCCCGATAAGGAATTCCATCTGTGTGTGGCGAAGGCCAGCGGCAGTACTCTGTATGACATGTTGATGACCATCATTTTTGAAACCATGGAGCAGGATTTGTGGGAGCTGATTCTCAGCCGCACGGTTCACACGGATAAGTATCGCCGTCAGAACTATGAGGAACATTATCATATCGGTCGCGCCATTATTGACGGACGCGCTGATGATGCCCACGCGTTTATGAAAGAGCATATGGTTCGCTTGTACGAACGCTACTGGAGTTAACGAAAAAAGGCCACGCTGCTTTTGCAGCGTGGCCTTTCTTTTTTTGCGCTTTTTGACAATTCGAAGCAGCATATTATACTTCAAATTGAATTTGAGAACCGAGAATCGTTTTCTTGATGATGATTTTTTTCTCAATGCGCTCCTTCAATTCGGGGACATGAGATATGACCCCAATCAGACGGTTGCCGTCTGCCAGCTTGGTCAGCAGGTTGCGTGCCTGCGTGAGAGAATTTTCGTCCAGTGTGCCGAAGCCTTCGTCTATGAACATAGAGTCCAGACGAATACTGCCGCTGCGAGCCTGTACAATATCGCTGAGTCCCAATGCCATGGACAAGGATGCCATGAAGGATTCACCGCCGGACAGGGTGGAGACATCGCGCCACTGACCTGTGCTGCGGTCCAGCACTTCCAAATCCAGACCGCTCTGAGTGCGGTTGTCTTTGAATTCCTGTCGACAGCGCAGGGTGAACATGCCGTCGGTAAGGGTAGTCAGACGCTTGTTGGCAGCGGCGATGATCTGCTTGAAGTAATACTGCAGCACGTATGTTTCGAAGCTGAGCTTGCCGTTTTGAGAGCCCTGTCCCGATACGCAGTTGTACAGCTCCTGCAGCAGTGCGCTGCGGTGGCTGACTTCCGCACTTTCGTCTTTGCGGCTGAGAAGTGTCTTGCGGGCATCGGTGTTTCTGCGCAGTGTCACATCCAAACGGAGCTTTTCTGCGGAGAGGGCATTGATCCGGGTGTCGATTTCGCTGCGCTCTGCTTCGGGTACGGACAAATCGGTTATGGATTGTCCTGCCAGCTGGGTCTGCAGCTCAGCGATGCGGGTGGAAAGAGCTTGCTCGGTGGATTTATACTGCTCGATTTGGGCGGTCAGACGGGTAATTTCCCCACGGGTCAGCTTTGCCTGCAAATAGGCATCCCGCGAGGCAAAGCCTGCATCCTGCAGTTCTTTTGCAAACTGCGCTTCCAGAACCTGGATGCTTTCCTGCAGTTCCAGTGCGCTGCTGTGCGCGTGGTCGCGGGCCTGGACGCACTTTGCGGCGTCCAATGCAGCCGTGCGTTGTGCGGCAGAAGCTGCTTTGTGTTCCTTCTCGATTGCGGAGATGGTTTGCGTCAGCCTGCGGATGGAGGTGTTCAAGGTTTCGACAGTTGTGTCTTCCGTCAGGTGCAGAGTGTCCAGTCGCTCCTGTGCCTGTGCGAGAGCAGCCTGTGCAGCGGTCAGTTTGGTGCGGGTGTCTTCCACCAGACGGTCGGACTGTTTCTTTGCCTGCTCGGCGGACTCTACCTGCTCCTTGGTGACCAGTGTGTCGGTTTCCATGGCAGGTGCGGGATGGGTAGTCGAACCGCAGACGGGGCAGGGCTTGCCCAGCTCCAGCTTTTTTGCCAACAGCTGTGCCTGGCTGTTGTAGAAGTGGAAACGGGTCAAATCCAGCTGTTTGGTCAGCTGTTCATTTTCCGACTCCAGTCGGCTCAGCCGTGTTTGCAGGCTGCGGAGGTTTTGCCGATGGGCCTGGACGGTTTCCAGCACGGGAATCAGCTCCTGCAGTCGGCTGCGCTGCTGTTTCATGGCATCTATCTGCTCCAGCTCTGCTTCTGCCTGCTGCAGTCGTGCATCGGCATCGGACAGCTTTCGGGTCAGCAGCTCTGTCTCTGCGGATTTTTGACGGAACAGCGTGTTCTGGCGCTGCAAATTAAGATGGTGGTCGGACAGAAGGGTATCGGTGGGGGTAAGTGCATCGGCACTGAGCGCCAGTGTGCGCTTTTGCTCGTTGGCGCGGCATTGGGGCAGTGCGGCGAGATGGGCGGTGTGCTGTGTCTGCTTTTGCTCCAGCTCGGCAAACAGACGGTTGACCGCTGCCCAATCGGCAATCTGCTTGGTCAGTGTGTTGTATGCTTTGCGCTGTGCGGCGATATCGTTCTCCAATGTCTGTGCGGTCTTTTTCTGACGTTCGATGACATCTTCCAGTACAGGCAGCAGATGCTCCAGATAGTCGGGCGTTGCAGTATACACTGCCAGCTGCTCGGCGGCGGGGTCGTCCTCTGCTGCGGAAACTGCGTGCATGGCGGACAGGATTTCCCCGTTGATGCGGCTGCGCAACTTTTCACATTCGTCGGCTCGCGTTTTCAGCACCTTGCGCAGGTCATCGTACTCGGATGTATTGAAAATTTTCTGCAGCAATGCTTTGCGCTTATCACTGGATGCACTGAGAATCTGCTGGAAATCTCCCTGTGCAATCATAACGGTCTGGGTGAACTGAGAATGGGTCAGTCCGATGACGTCTTGCACAGCTGTGCTGACGGAGGCAATACCCGATGCGAGTTCACCGGTGTCCAGACAGACGAAATCGGCCTTGTGGGGCTGTTTGACGGGTTTGCCGTTTCCCTTTTTGGGAGGTCGGTAATATTCGGGGATGCGCTTGATGCGATAGGTTTGATTTTTGTGGAGAAATTCAAATTCCACATAAGTGTCGGTATCAGCGGAGGCATAGTCGGAACGGAAGGACTTGGCCTCGCGATTCTTCATGGTACTGGAGGGCTCTCCGTACAGAGCAAAGGTGATGGCATCGAAAATGGTGGTCTTGCCTGCACCTGTGTCACCTGTGATGAGGTAGACACCGTCCTGCCCCAGTCGGGTGAAGTCCACAACGGTTTCCCTTGCGTAGGGGCCGAATGCGGACATGGTCAGCTTAATCGGCTTCATGGTGATGCACCTCCGTTTGGATTTCTTCCAGAATTGCCAGCATTTCCTCAGTGGGGTCAACGCCGTTGTTTCTCAGCTTGTAGAAATCCCGAAACAGCTCCAGCATATTTTTGTTCTCGACGGCTTCCGCACCGATGATTTCTTCCGCAGTAGAGGTTTTGGAGTTTTCCACAGCAAAGGTCATCATGTTGGGAAAAACAGTTGCAGCGGTGATGCGGGCATCGGGGGATACCAGCTCATCCAGCAGAGTGACATGGAC
>JAFQPT010000208.1 GCA_017411665.1 Oscillospiraceae bacterium
AAGCTGCAGGGTATCATGAAGAACATCTACAAGGCCTGCTACGATGCATCCGTCGAGTGCGGCAAGCCCGGCGACCTGATGGTCGGCGCAAACGTTGCCGGCTTCCTGAAGGTTGCAGAAGCAATGATGGCACAGGGCATTGTATAATCAATGAATTGAAATTAAAAAGACACATCTCTTGCGAGGTGTGTCTTTTGCTTTTCTGATTTGTGATAGGATATGAATGAATAGACAGATAAAATCGGAATATGAAGGGGAATTATATGTTGTAGGGACCGGCCACCCGGACGGTCCGCAAACAACGACAGTTTTCAAGCGGACCGCCAAGGATGTCGGTCCCTGCAAATCAAATTCCAGTTTGTCAAACTGAGCCAAGGGGAGCCTTTGGTGCAGTTGCATCAAGACAATATATTAAACTCCGACCTGTGATGATTCACAGGTCGGAGTGATTGTTTTATGAAGCAGATTTGTTAGTCGTCGATGTCGAAGGCGTCCAGACCGGTTTTTGCTTCCACCTTGGCGTCGCCATGCTTTACCATAGACATGGTCACAAATGCCAGTGCTGCGAAAATGGCAGCGTAGGGGAACAGAATTGTCATGCCCATCTTGTCCATCAGCACACCGCTGAGCATGGGGGTTGCAATCTGTGCTGCCATGGATGCGGTGTAGTAGAAGCCTGTGTACTTGCCGATGTCCGCACCGCTGCACATTTCAACCACCATGGGGAAGGAGTTGACGTTGATGTTTGCCCAGCCGATGCCTGCCATGGCAAACAGGATGTTCATGACGATGGTGGGGCTGCCTGCGCGCATGAGGGATGCAATCCCGAATGCACCTGCCAGCATCACAACACCGCCCATAATGGTCTTTTTTCTGCCGATTTTGGAGGCAATCATACCTGCGGGCAGGTAGGTTACGATGGCGGCACCCTGTGCGATCAGCATGGTGGTGTTGTAGTCCTTCTGCAGGACGTTTGCGGCATACACTGCGTACTTGGAGGTGACTGCATTGTAGCCGAAGTACCACAGCGCAATGGAAGCCAGAATACAAATCAGAGACTTCAGCTCTGCCTTGCTCAAACCGCGCTGCGCTTCGTCGACCGCTTCCTCGTCCTCGATGCCGTAGCGGATGGAGTCTGCCTGCATTTCTTCCGACCACTTCTTTTCGCGGACAGTCAGCAGGAAGATGGCCAGTGCAGTCAGCATAATGCCTGCGATGACACCGTAGAAGGGGGTATAGGGCATGAGGGAATTTTGCACTGCGGAGGTGGCAAAGACCATGCCCAGCACCAGCACCAGAATACCGCCGCCTGTGCCCATCAGATTGATGATGGCGTTTGCCTTACTGCGCAGAGGCTTCATGGTTACGTCGGGCATCAGTGCCACAGCGGGAGAGCGGAAGGTCGCCATTGCCAGCAGTACAATCAGCAGCAGCGCCACAAACGCAACGAGAGTCCCGGGATTTGCGGCGGTGACCTGTGCTGCATATGCCTGACGGGCAGGGGCAACATAATTGGTGTAATCGGAGTTGGTGACCAGCTTGCCCTCTGCGTTGGTGACCTTACTGGTGATGGCGGTAAATTCTTCCACGGTAAAGAGCTCGGACAGAACAAATTCATCGCCTTCTGGGGTAATCAGACGGGCATCGCACTGAGATTCATACAGCACTTCCAGTGCAGCGGGGTCGTCAATGGCAGCGACCTTGTCGATGTTCTTCAGCTGTGCTGCGTCCACAAAGCTCAGTGCCACCAGAGCCACGGCAGCTACTACGGTACCGATGGCAATGAAGGGGGTGCGCTTGCCGAAGCGGGTGTTGACTTTGTCGGACAGAGAGCCGAACAGGGGCAGCAGGAACAGCGCCAGAATGTTGTCGATGGCCATAATCACACCCGACCAGCCCTGAGACATGCCGAACTTATTGGTCAGCAACAGGGGAACGGTGCTGTCGTATGCCTGCCAGAACAGGCTGATCAGGAAGAAGGCAAAGCCTACCAGCAATGTGCGTTTATAATTGAGTTTCATAGTCTCACCTCTATGTGAAATCCGGTTTCCATTATTGTATCGGACATCTCGACAACTTGCAATCGGAACCTTCCGAATTGTGGGGAAAATGTTTACAGTTCCGTTTCTTGACTTTGAAAAATAGGGGGCATACAATATTAATAAGTGATACAAAAAGGAGAATGAAGCCATGTCCAAGCTTGCAAATGTTCTGATCGGTACTGCTGTGGTGGCAGGTGCCGCTGCGGCCTTTGCTCTTTCCCCCGGCAGAGCAGACAAGGAGAAAAAAGCACCCTTCCTCGGCCGATATTATGCCCATCGCGGTCTTCACAATACCGATGGCACCGCACCCGAAAACAGCCTGCC
>JAFQPT010000209.1 GCA_017411665.1 Oscillospiraceae bacterium
AGGCAGACAATTGTCTGCCTTTTTTATTTATTAGGAGCAGGATACGGTTGTAACACCGGCACCCTTCTGCCAGTTGGTCGCCTTCTTCACACCATTCCACTTGGTGTAGTTCCCCTTGAATTTAATGGTACGCAGAGAATCGGTATCCTGCAGCATGCCGTAGCCGATTTTCTTCAGAGTGCTGGGAAGGTAAATCTTTTCCAGTGCAGTGCACTGTGCAAAGGTCTTTTCACCAATCTGAACGACACCATTGGGCAAATCAACTTCCTTCAGCGCGGTGCAACCCAGGAATGCTGCGTCGCCGAGAATCAGTTCGCCGCCTTCTTCAATATTAATGGTCTTCAATGCTGTGCAGCCTGCAAATGCTTCTCTGTTAATATTGGTAACAGAAACAGGGATATTGATTTCCTTCAGAGAAGTACAGCCGGAAAACGCATAAGCATCGATTACGGTTACCTGATCGGTAAATGTTACACTGGTCAATCCGGTGCAATTGCTGAACGCAGAGTCAGCCACATTGGAAGCACATCTCAAGCTTGTAAACGCTGTGCAGCCGGAGAACACTTCCGTGCCGAAATCAGTCACCTTGGAACCGATTCGAACGTCCACCAGAGAAGTGCAGCCACTGAATACAAAGCTGCCAATGGTAGTCAGTTCATCATTCAAGCTTGCATCCTTCAAAGAAGTGCAGCCGCTGAATGCATAGTCTTCAATGACAGTCAGTTTTTTACCGAAGGTAACGCCGGTAATACCGGTGCAGTCTGCAAACGCTCTGTAACCGATGGTGGTCACATCATCGCCGATAATGACTTTCTGCAGACCGGTAAAGCCCGCAAATGCCTTTTCGCCGACAACGGTTACACCCTTGCCCAGAGTCAGTTCGGTGGTAGTGTTGATAAAGTCCTTCAGAATATTGTCATCCAGCAGGTTTTCTTCCACATTACCGCCGCTCAGTTCCATACGGCCATCTGCATACACAGCAATTTCCAGACCGGAATCTCTGGTAATGACAGTCATGGGTTCGTTGGCATAGTCAATTGCACCTGTGTTGGTATTCCCCTGATTATCCCCGGATGTCTGAGTTGTGGTATCATCTTCCAGATCATCCCACTCGGGTTTTTCATTACTACCCCCACCGCAGCCGCTCAGAGTCAGAAGCAGAGCCGCAACAATCAGCAAATATTTAAATTTCATGATTGATTCTCCTTAATTCAGTTTCAGTTCCATATAACGGAACATGGTTTCTCCCGTACCGATCTGCAGTCGGGAATCGGGCTTCAGCAGATATTCCTTTTCGGGAACCAGCTGTACCTCATCAATATAAGTACCATTGGAAGAATTTAGGTCTGTAACGTACACACCGTTTTCCTTCACTTCTACTCTGGCGTGCTTATTTCGGCTGACTCGCAAATCCGTGGAAATGCATCCGTATTTCTTTTCATCAGAACGGCGCAGAAGCAATTCACGATTCTTCAGAACGATATCCTTCGTACCGTTTTCTCCTACCAAAATACGGGCAGAGCCTGTTTTTCCAATCCACTGAGCAGTCGGTCCCATGACAAAAATCAATTTCAACTCATACAGTTGAATTTCAGAGAGATTTTTCAGACGAACGGGCTCATGTGCATTTATTTTCTCGCCATCCAAAAACGTACCGTTTGTGGAATTGCAGTCACTCAAATAAGGCTTTCCTTCCGCCCAGAATATTTTTGCATGACGTCTGCCAATATACTGTTGTTCATCCTCAAACACAATGTTACTGTGCTTTTCACTGCGCCCCAAGAATGTTTCGGTTTTTCCAAGCGGATACATTTTCCCCAAGGAGGGTGCCAAAAGCACAGCAGGCGCTACCTTTGGAGCTTTCACAGTTCCTCCCTCGGGTTCTTCAGACGCAGGCGGTTTAGCTTTCTTTTCGTCTTTAACCGTCTCATCCAAATTGTTTTCCTTATCCGGTTTCTTCGGAATATCAATCGGCTTCAGCGGTTTGGCAGGCTCGGGAGGAACATCGGGAATCTCAATCAACGGAATCGGATTTCCCTGACATTTCCCCAGCAACGGTGCCGTAAACAGCTTTTCATAAAAGGCCAAATCGTTTGCAAACTCAAATCGTTTGAGGTAATACGTTCTAATCAGCTGCAGGTCCATTCCGGGGGTCATCTTAAACTGATTCAGAATGACTGACACAATGCTTTTGTTCTTCGACAATGCCAAAGTAAGCTCGTTTCGGCAGTTATGAGAAGATGCATATTTGTCTGAAATGGCGACCACAAGTCCTTCCGCATGATTCAGATGCGCCGCAATCACTTCCGGCCAATCATCTCCCGGATTCAGCCCATCATCATACCAAACGCGGTATCCCTTCCGAGCCATTTGTTCGATTATAGGAAATACGACATCTGCATCATCGTGACAGTAGCTAAAAAAGATATACGGCTCTGCCCCTTCATAGGGCTTCGCTCTACAACGTTTCACCCAATCACCTCATCCGACTTCAACATCCAAAATCACATTTTTATGTTGGAAACCTCCTGTTCGGAAGCAATTTAATTCTCTGATCAAAGGCTTTCTCCACGAGGACCACAATTGAATTTCTAAAACGGTAGTCCTCGTGGTTTATGTATTAATTCATCTTCAGTTCCACATAACGATACAAAGTGTATCCTGTACCCGCACGGAGTTTGGAACCGGGCTTCAGCAGA
>JAFQPT010000015.1 GCA_017411665.1 Oscillospiraceae bacterium
CATGCTGGAAGAATACCATGTCATTCACCGACTGGACCGCTTCCTGTTTGAACGCGTCTGCAGAAAGCTTTCCGAATGGAAGCACGCAGGCTTAAAGCCCTGCCCCATTTCCATCAACCTCGCTGTAGAAAGTCTGGAAGTGGACAATTTCCTGGAATCCTGCGCCAGACTGTGCAAGAGCTATCGCATCAGTGCCGAACTGATTGAGTTCGAGCTGAATGAAAGCATGCTCAACGATTCTCCCGGAACCCTCTATTCTCTGGTAGACGAAATTCATTCCTACGGGTTCCAGTGTTCTCTGGATAATTTCGGCAAATCCTCCATTCCTCTTCATTTGCTTCGTGAACTGGATGTGGATGCCATCAAGCTGGACAGCGGCTTCTTCGCCATTGAAAACAACAGCCGCCGCAACCGCTTTGTCATTGAAGCGATTTTGAAGCTGGCAACGCAGATGCACATCCGCACCGTTGCTCAGGGCATTGACAACGCAAGTCAGGTGCAGTATCTGCAGCAGGCAGCCTGTGACATGATTCAAGGCTTCTACTACTTCCGTCCCATGCCCATTGATGAATTCCGCAAAACCGCTTATCAGGACGGCGACCTCCGTTATATCGTAACCGACGGCGGCCGTTCCGAAGCCATCGTAACAAAACGCTCTTCCGCAAGCAGCATTGTGATGTTCTCCTATCTGCCCGCTGAAGACAAGATTTTGTTCTCCGATGATTTTTCTCCCATTCTGGAAGGCCAGCTGGTACATGGCAATGCTTCCGCACTGCTGCGCCGCTCGGTACTCATTCACGAAAACGACCGCAACGACTTCTTCCATCTGATGGACCGCTGCAACAAGGAAGACGGCTGGGTATCCAACACCTTGCGCTTCTATACCGCAGAAGGCCACTATGACTGGCTGGAGCTCTACCTCCACAAGGACTACCCCCACAACTCCGAAGATGCTGTGGTTTCCGGCACTCTGGTCAACCTGGTCGGCTGGAAGAACGAAGTGGATCGCTGGAAGGAAAAGGCAAATCGCGATGCTCTGACCGGTATTTACAACCGTGAATACTTCGAACAGACTGCAGCCAATGTCCTCAATTCCGGCAGCGCAAACTCCGCAGCCATCGTCTTTATCGACATTGACGACTTCAAGGCCGTAAACGATACACTGGGTCATATGGTGGGTGACGACGTGCTTTGCTGCGTGGCAAAGCGTATTCTGGGTGTCTTCCGCCACACCGACATCGTAGCCCGCTACGGCGGCGACGAATTCGTGGTATTCGTAAACGGCATCGGCCGCAGCGATTTGGAAAAGCGTCTGGAACACCTGTGCGGTGTCTTCCGCTTCCCCTACCGCAACAGCACCATCGAGTATCAGATTTCCGGCAGTATCGGGGCCGCCATGTATCCCGAAGATGGCGGAAACTATGCCGAGCTGCTTGACCGTGCCGACACCGCGGTGTATGCCGCAAAGGGACAGGGCAAGGACCGCTTCGTGCTCTATGAAAAGGGCATGGAGGAAAATGAAGGCAAGAGACGCAAGAACGAGGAATAAGGTTTTTGCCAAAG
>JAFQPT010000016.1 GCA_017411665.1 Oscillospiraceae bacterium
ACCGCAGCACCGATTGCCAAAGCCAAACAAAATGCCATTGCGAGTCTGCCGAGGTCTCCGTCAAATACCATGCTGCACACACTATATACTGCAAACGCAATCACTGCCATCACAACTGTGCTGATAAAGGGTCTGGAAAGAATTTTAAAGATATTGGGATAGTCTCCCAGACAAGTCTTTAGGAACAGGAAATCCAGAGTTGCCATAACGATATAGCAGCACAGAGTACTCAGTGCCGCTCCATTAATATTGATTGCAGGGTTTGCCAGCAAAACTGTATTCACAGCAATTTTTACCATGCCGCCAATGATAGCCGACAGCAAAGGAAGTCTTTCCTTGCCGCCCGCTTGCAGAATGCCTGTCATAACCACAACCATACACAGGAAAAATGCCGCAAAGCCAAGAATGGACAAAATCGGTGCGCCGCCTTCCGCTTCACCCCAATACAGAACATTCATAATGGGATCACTCAACACCGCAAGACCAAATGCCATAGGCAATGCCATAACAGCAGTGATTCTCAAACCTGTTTCAGAAGTTTCCTTCGCACCTTTCAAATTATTCAATGCAAAATTTGCAGCAATGGTAGGCACAATGCTGACAGAAATCGCAGAAATGATTGTACCGGGAAGATTATATAAAGTCTGCGCTTCCCCATATACACCAAACATTTCGGAAGCCGCTTCATATGTAAAACCTGCAGAAGTCTGAAGAAGATTCATAATCTGTTTTGTGTCAATCAAATTGATTACACTCTGCACGGAAGATGCAATAGAAATGGGAACAACAACCAAAAGCAGATTCTTCAAAGTAATGCCATAGCTGTCGGGTACATCAGTTTTTTCCGCAGGCAAAGTCATATCGGGATAATTCTTATACTTGTACCAAACAAGGAAAATGAGTGCAAGGAAAGAACCCATGGTTACACCGGAAATTGCTGCTGCGCAGCAAAGAGGTGTACTCTTCCCCATTTTGGTAAACACAATTACCAACGCTAAGCCAAAAATCAATTTGAACAGAACTTCCAAAATCTGAGAGATAGCTGTGGGAATCATATTGGAAAAACCTTGCGTATAACCACGAATAATCGCAATCATGCAGCACATTAAAATCGCAGGAGACAACGCCCAAATGCTTTGTGCAGCCCCTACATGATTAATACTTGCTGCCAATTCCGTGGGGAACAAAAACATTACCAAAGAGCAAATTAAACCAATGGTAAAGAATGTCACCATGCCTGTTCTGTAAAATCTGCGAATCTGCATCGGTCTGTCGTTTGCATCAGCAGCAGCAATCAGACGTGCCATTGCA
Organism: Oscillospiraceae bacterium; assembly: GCA_017411665.1. The sequence goes on from JAFQPT010000016.1 coordinate 1,312, forward strand.
ACGGGAACACCCGCAGTAGACGCAGTATAGAAAACGTTATATACATTATAAGCAGCAAGAAACATGCCATACCCGTCGCTTCCAAGGATATTGGCAATAGGAATTTTATAAATCGCGCCTAAAACTTTAATTACAGCAAGCCCTGCTGTCAGAATCACCGCGCCGTGCAGAAAATTCTGTTTCTTTGATTCAGCCAAAAAATCGCCTCCGCAATATAAATTAACAACAAATATTTGGTAATATGTATTGAGAAACTATACACTATTTAAGCAAAAAAATCAAGCGGAGACCGTCGTATAACGGTCTCCGCTATCATTTCATAATTTGTTCAGTATTTCCGATTATGCCTTGCGAACGGAATCAACGTAGCACATCAGTTCTACCATCTTGTTGGAGTAACCCCATTCGTTGTCGTACCAAGCAACAACCTTAACGAAGTTGTCGTTCAGGGAGATGCCAGCCTTAGCGTCGAAGATGGAGGTACGTGCGTCGGTGCGGAAGTCGGAAGAAACAACTTCTTCATCGGTGTAGCCCAGAACGCCTGCCATGGGGCCTTCTGCTGCTGCCTTCATAGCTGCGCAGATTTCGTCGTACTTAGCGGGCTTTTCCAGACGGCAGGTCAGGTCAACCAGAGATACGTCTGCAGTGGGAATACGCAGAGACATACCGGTCAGCTTGCCGTTCAGTTCGGGGATAACCTTGCCAACAGCCTTTGCAGCGCCGGTGGTGCTGGGAATGATGTTGTCGAAGGATGCACGGCCCAGTCTCCAGTTCTTGGGAGAGAAAGCGTCAACGGTCTTCTGGGTAGCGGTGCTAGCGTGAACAGTGGTCATCAGGCCTTCTACGATGCCCCAATTGTCGTTCAGAACCTTAGCAATGGGAGACAGGCAGTTGGTGGTGCAGGAAGCGTTGGAGATAACCTTCATGTCGGTGGTGTACTTGTCGTTGTTTACGCCCATAACGAACATGGGAGTAGCGTCCTTGGAAGGACCGGACAGAATAACAACGGATGCGCCTGCGTCGATGTGAGCCTGTGCGCTTTCGGTGGTCAGGAACTTACCGGTGCATTCCATAACGTATTCAGCACCCAGTTCGCCCCAGGGCAGTTCTGCTGCATTTCTCTTGCTCAGCAGAGGAATGCGCTTGCCGTCAACGATAACAGCACCTTCGTCGTAGGAAACGGTGCCGTTGTAACGACCGTGAACGGTATCGTACTTAATGGTGTAAGCGATCAGTTCGGGGGACTTGTCGGGAGCATTGATGCCAACGATTTCAACGTTTTCGTTTGCCATTGCTGCGCGGAATGCCAGACGACCGATACGGCCAAAACCGTTAATACCTGCTTTGATACTCATAATATTTCCTCCTGAAAAATTATTTGAACAAATTTTTTGTTTTCATATGCGCAAACTATCACATATGAGCTTTCTTCAGCAATTCAATACAAGCGATTGGATTTCGGCATTAATTGTCAGATTTTCGACAATGTAGGCCGTTTCCATTGTATTTTGCCTCAGCATTGTATATAATAATACTAATATATTTTAAGTTCAAGCAAATTTTAAATTTTTGTTAAATTGTGGAGTTATTGCAATGGAAAATGCGTTAAATATAGGCAACCTGTTCGCTTTATCACACGATCCTGTTGTCTGTGTTGAAAATGGTATCATCTCCTATATGAACCCTCCCGCCCTATCCTTATTCGGACGGGATAAAATAGGACTGCCAGAGTCTGCTTTATTGCCTTCAAATCTTTTGGAACTGAAATCCAGCACTTATGTTGCTTCCACTAAAATACAAAACAGCATTGTTACCGTTTCTCGGACCACATTCCAAAATCAGCATCTATACAGCTTCATTTTGCCCAATCCCAACGATCATGATACAGCAATCAATGCAGTATCTTGTTCCTTAAGAGAGTTATCCAACGGTATTAAAATGACCTCTGATTTGGTTAATAACTTCTCTCAAAAATACGGAGACGAACGGCTTCGGCAGTATACTGCCATTCTGAATCACTACTCCGCCAAAATGAAGCGTCTGATCAACAACTACGCTCTGTTTTCTGCCTTCAGGCAAAACGCACAGCCATTTAACCCTTATATGACATCAATCAAAACAATTTGTACCGATATCTGTAATGAGGTTGAGCTGTACACCCTTCCCCATAATATCAAATTGGTTTGCAAATCCGATGAAGATGTCATTGCTTCTGTCGACGCTCCTCTGTTATCACAAATGATACTGAACATTATTTCCAACAGTTTAAATCATATGCCAAACGGAGGAACTATTATACTGGAATGCACATACTCCAGAAATTTCATTAATCTCACCATAGAAGATAACGGCACTGGAATACCCACTGACGTTCTAATCAATGTATTTAAATGTTACGCAAGGCAAGAACCTGCATCCGAAGGA
>JAFQPT010000210.1 GCA_017411665.1 Oscillospiraceae bacterium
ATCTGCTGGATGAGCATCTTGACCGCTTTTTCCGTTCCGCAGAGGCCATCCGCATCGAAATTCCTTATACGCGCAGTGAATTGAAAGCCATATTCGAAGATCTGATTTCCCGCACCAACCACCGCCACAGTGTTCTGTATTTCCAGATCACCCGCGGTACTGCACTCAGAAAACACAGCTTTCCCGATCCTTCTGTCAAACCAAACCTCTGGGCAATGGTAAATCCGCTGAAGTTCCGAGACTTCGCAACTCCGATCCAGCTGACAGAAATGGAGGACAAACGCTATCTGTACTGTGATGTAAAGTCTCTGAACCTGCTGCCTGCGGTTTTGGCTGCCCAGAAAGCTGCAGAAGAGAATTGCTACGAAACCGTCTTCCACAGGGGAGAAACCGTCACAGAATGCTCTCACTCCAATATCTCCATCCTTAAGGATGGTGTGCTGTATAGTCATCCCAACAATGAATACATTCTACCCGGTATTGCAAAGGATTGTCTGTTCAATGCATGCAGACAGTTGGGGATCCCCGTAGTGCAGACCCCCTTCACTCTCAGCGACCTGCGCAGTGCTGACGAAGTGCTGGTTACCAGTACCACCAATCCTCTTTCCTATGCAGACACCTTCTGCGGAGAACCCGTAGGCTGCAGACAGCAGGAAACCGTCACAAAACTGCGTGAGATTGTGCTCAATGAATATCTCACCGCCATCGGCTACACCGAATTGTAAACCAAACAAACAGCCCCGCACCGAATCGGTGCGGGGCATTTTTTATTTTCTCAGATTCTTCAGCCACTTTTTCACCCGTACGGATACAGGAGGCTTTTCCTTCTTTTTCCGTTCGGCAATTTTTGCAGCATCCGCAGCAGTCGCCGCAGTGTAATACTTGCGGGTATAATGCAGCTTGGGCTCATTTTTGCCCATAGCCTTTTTGTCGGGCACATAAGCTTCCATCAGACTTGAATCGTAGGGATAGGCCCAGCCCTCTTTTTCGCAGACAGCCTTCGCCGCATAAACCTTGTCCCGATGTCGGTCGTTGACCGTCTGGCCCTTCATAATCTCTGCAATGGACAGCTTTTCCAGCACCACCGCACCTGCAGCCTCAGCAGCCTTCAGAAGTGCCAGGCCCTTTTCTGTGCGGGCAACAATCACCGTATGCCCCTCAGGGGAATCCTTGCCTGTAATGCCCCAGGGGTCGCCGCAGACGATATCGGCACAGTGATTCATCTGGTCGAAGCACAGCAGACAGCGGTGACATTCGTACACAGGCTTAATGGTGTGTCGATATTTATTGGGCAGCTCATGAACCCCGTCGCTGTCAGTCACGGTAATGGCACCGGGCCAGCCGCCTGCTTTCTTGTCTCTGAAGCGGAATGCAGTGGGTGCTTCGCAGCCTGCCTCGCGGCAGATATCATCAATCATGGCGCCGCTGTTTTGTCCCGCACAAATCAAACCGATGCGGTATGCAGGTACCCACTTGGGTGCAGCGGTTTCCATAAGCTTCAGAGAGTCATTCTGACACCCCAGAGTCACAGCCGCAATGCGCTTGCCATTCGCCTCCTTCAGTGTCGGCAAAATCGGCAGCTGGGTATAGTAAGAGCCTGCGGAAGCGAGGATTTCTGCTTCGCTTTCTGCCAGCACCCCCTTGGGTCTGCGCTTTTCTGCATCAAATCCCGCAACCAGTGCCGCGTCCACTTCTCCGCTTCGGAGCAAATGGCACAGCAGTGCGGTCACAATGCCGCCGGACTGTCCGCCCAGACGGACCGCTTCATCCGCTGCATAACCAACGAAGCCCTCCAGACAAACACCGTGGAGCAGGTCACGAGGTGCGTATGCCTTGGTGTTTTCGGGTACACTGGGACAAACCCTGCGGCACAGACCGCAGCCGATACAGGCCGTTTCATCCACTCGTGCCACCATGAATCCCGCAGCATTCTCCTGCATGGTCACAGCGCCTACGGGGCACACCAGCGCACATCCACCGCAGGCCGTGCACAGTGCCTGTCCGCCAATCTCTCCGATGTGCTTCATTTTCTGCCACCGTACATTTTTCTGCCTTCTGCGATGACCTTGGTACGCACACTGTGGTACTGAGACAGAATGGTCTGTCTGTTCTTTTCACGCAGTCTCCAGAATTCACGGAACATATCCAGCAACTTCTTGCTGTCACATTCGTCCTGATTGATCAGCCATCTGGTCTGGCTGTACAGCCCCAGCAGTTCCTGATACTTATAGTGCCAGCCCAGTACCAGTACGGGAGTACCGGAGGACAGTGCTGCCACACAGGTGTGATAGCGGCTTGCCACAACTACCTCGCAGGCTGCAATTTCGTTCTTCAGCTGCGTGCTGGTCATATGCAGCACATCCAGAATTTCACTGGGTATGCCTTCCGCAGCCAGTGCTTCCTGAATCATCTTGCAGACAGCCACGTCGTTGTCCGCCTTGTTGGGGTCATATTCATTGGGCAGGAACACGATTTCCATCCCCAGTTCATGAATCAGCTTGCCCAGCTGTACGATACATTCCACATAGCCTTCCGCGCTCTTCCACTGCTTTACAATCTGGTGAGAAGCGGAAATACCAACGCGATTCTTACGAACCTGCATGGAGAAGGGCATGAGATTTGCGGTATCGGGAGACAGCAGGATTTCATACTTATCCCCGATGACCTTGCCCAGTGCGATCTTACTCTGCACCTCACGGGCACACAGCACATCATATATATGCTTGGCAGAGTACTGTGCAGACTTCTGATTATAAGTAGTTGCCATAGGGCCGAAGCTGGCAGTGTTCTTGATGACCTTTTTGCCCATCTTTTTTGCCAGATGCAAAACAGGCTGGAACTTCAGCTTGCGTGCACGCATGGACAGATAGGAATACTTGCGCTTTTCCAGATTG
>JAFQPT010000211.1 GCA_017411665.1 Oscillospiraceae bacterium
GATACTTAGGCAGCAGAGAACCATGTACATTGATGGCGCCGTATTTGGCTAATTCCAGAATATCATTGGGAAGCAGTCTGCCGTAAGCTACTACAACCAGGATATCAGGCTGCAATTCCTTCAAAAGGTCCAGAGCAGTGCCGTCACGCAGCTTTTCGGGCTGATAAACCGGAAGACCATGCTCCACAGCAACCATCTTGGTTTCACAAGGAGCCAGCTTCATGCCTCTGCCCTTGGGCTTATCGGGCTGGGTAAATACCCCAACCACATCAAATTTCTCGTCAATCAGTTTCTTCAAAGATACCGCCGCAAAATCGGGGGTACCCATGTAAACAATCCGCATTATTCTTCCTCGTCTTCGTCCATGAAGTCTTCTTCTGTCAGCATACGGTCAGCTCTCTTGGGATAGAGAATACCATCCAGATGGTCCAGTTCATGACAGAAGCAGCGAGCGGTCAGACCTTCGCCGGTGTATTCAAAGAAGTTGCCGTGACGGTCCTGTGCGCGCACGGTAACAACCATGGGTCTTGTAACGATACCAATTTCTTCGGGCAGGCTGAGGCAGCCTTCGGTGCCGGTCTGAGAGCCGGAAGTTGCAATAATTTCGGGATTGATCAGTTCCATGACCACATCTTCTTCATCTTCTGCATGATTGGTTTCGATGACCAATACTGCACGGCGCAGTACGCCAACCTGGGGAGCTGCCAGACCAACGCCGTCAGCCTCAGCCAGAGTTTCTCTCATATCATCAAGCAGCTGGTGCAGACGAGGTCCGAATTCGGTATAGGGGCGGCAAACCTTTTCCAAAACAGGATCGCCGACAGTAACAATAGTTCTCATTGCCATATTTATCTCTCCTTAATCCGTCGGGTAAGCATCGGCAAACACCGACACACCTTTGTATGCATTGTCTGTATTGTAGCGGCAGAGAATCTCTGCCAGAATTTGTCTGATTCGTTTACTTTCGCGGCACATCAATGTTACGCGATAGCGATATTTATGATTGACCCTTACAATCGCGTACGGAGCAGGACCAATCACGCGAACGTTGGGCTCATCCCGCAGTGCTGAGATTAAATCATTGCGAACCGCAGATGCACATCGCAGCACATGATGCTCCGTAGCCCCACTGACCGTCAACTCAATCATGTCTGAAAACGGCGGTACCTTCTGCAGTCTGCGAACCTCCAGCTCACTTTCATAGAAAGAAGCATAATCTTGCGCAGCGGCCTGTCGGATGGTCTCATTTTCGGGTGAAAAGGTTTGAATCACCGCTCTGCCCGGCTTGTCTCCACGCCCGCAGCGTCCAACGACCTGCGTAATCAGCGAAAATGTACGTTCACCGGAGCGGAAATTTCCCGTATACAGACTTTGGTCTGCTGAAAGAACACCGACCAATGTCACGTTTTCAAAGTCCAACCCCTTCGTTACCATTTGGGTACCGATCATAATGGGAATTTTTTCTTCCCGGAATTTTTTCAGCAGCGCCTCATGAGAGCCGCTTGCTCCAACTGTATCCGTATCCATTCGAAGAACTTCCACACCCGGAAACAGCTGATTTAATTCTTCTTCGATTTTCTGTGTTCCCGCACCGGTGAATTTCAAAATTCCTCCGCAAGCAGGACAGGATGCATCCACACGTCTCACACTGCCGCAATAATGACACATCAGCTTGCCATTGGCACTATGATACGTCAAATTGGCACTGCAGTTCTCGCATTGATACGTAAATCCACATTCCCCGCAGGTAATGACCTTGCTGGTCCCTCTGCGATTGAGAAACAGAATACTCTGCTCTCCTCTGTCCAGATTAACTTGGATTTCATCCCGCAAAAAACTGCTGATTTCACCGCCGTTTCCTCTACGCAGCTCACGCTTCATATCCACAATGGAAACAGGCGGCAGTGCAGATTCATTAAAGCGACCGGGCAATACAAAGCGATGATATCTTCCCGTTTCCGCTGCAAATCCTGTCTCCAGACTCGGTGTTGCCGAACCCAGCACAAGAGTTGCACCCGATTTTGCACAAAGGTACTTGGCAATTTCACGGGCATGATATCTGGGAGAATTTTCGGATTTATAGGTATCCTCCTGCTCTTCGTCCATGATAATAATGCCCAAATCTTCCACAGGTGCGAACACCGCACTTCTGCTCCTGCCTGAATAAGCTTCAATTTTTGAAACCCGCTGAAAACATACCGACAAAACACCCGTTTTTTTACGCCATTGA
>JAFQPT010000212.1 GCA_017411665.1 Oscillospiraceae bacterium
CATGCGATTGCGTAGTCGTCACCGTGGGTAACGCGCATCAGATCGTCATTTTCGTACTGGACGGAAGAGGTTTCGATGGAAATCTTAGCACAGTAACGCTTGAATGCTTCGGGCAGACGGGTGGACCACAGAACGGTCAGGTTGGGTTCGGGTGCGGGGCCCAGATTGACCAGAGTGTGCAGGTAACGGAAGCACATCTTGGTGACCATGTGACGGCCGTCGATGCCCACACCTGCCATGGATTCGGTAACCCACTGAGGGTCGCCGGAGAACAGTGCGTTGTATTCGGGGGTACGTGCGAACTTGACCATACGCAGCTTCATAATGAAGTGGTCAACAAATTCCTGGATTTCCTTTTCGGTGTAAACACCATTGCGCAGGTCGCGTTCTGCATAGATATCCAGGAAGGTGGAGGTGCGGCCCAGAGACATAGCTGCGCCGTTTTGTTCCTTGATGGCTGCCAGATAGCCGAAGTACAGCCACTGGATTGCTTCCTTGGTATCCTTTGCGGGCTTGGAAATATCGCAGCCGTAGGATGCAGCCATGACCTTCATTTCATTCAGTGCACGAATCTGTTCGGAAATTTCTTCGCGAAGACGGATGATATCAGCGCTCATCACACCGCCGGTGGAGTTCTTCTGAGTTTCCTTGTCTTCGATCAGACGATCGATACCGTACAGAGCAACACGACGGTAGTCACCGATGATACGGCCGCGGCCGTATGCGTCGGGCAGACCGGTGATGATGTGGGAAGAACGGCATGCACGCATTTCGGGGGTGTAAACGTCGAATACACCTGCGTTGTGGGTCTTGCGGTGGGTGGTGAAGAATTCCTTTACTTCGGGATCAACAACATAGCCGTTGTCTTCGCAAGCCTTTTCTGCGGTACGGATACCGCCGTAGGGGTGGAATGCGCGCTTGAAGGGCTTATCGGTCTGGAAGCCGACGATCAGTTCCTTGTCCTTGTCCAGATAGCCGGGTCCGTGAGAGGTGATGGTGGAAACGATGGAGGTGTCCATATCCAGAACGCCGCCTGCAGCGATTTCCTGACGGGTCAGCTCACTGACCATATCCCACAGTTCCAGAGTGGTCTGAGTGGGGCCTTCCAGGAATGCTTCGTCTCCGTCATAGGGGGTATAGTTGCGAACGATAAAATCACGAACATTGATTTCGTTATTCCAGCTGCCGGAGTTGAAGCCGTTCCAGCCTTCATAGTTGAAATTAGTTTTCATACATTTATCTCCTAACAATAAATAGTGGTTGTAGAAATGGTGAAACACAATCTATAGTGTTGAGCGAACTTGTTCGCCACATAATACTATATATTATATTTCTGCAAAAAGCAACAATATATTCGTAGACAAGGTGTATAGATTCTTCCTTGCTTTCCATGATATGGAATGGTAGAATATACAAAAATAAACGATTTGGAGGAAATTTAACATGTCTTTTACACAGCTTGCCGAACAGAGATATTCTGTCAGAAAATATGATTCCCGCCCCATCGAACCCGAAAAAATGGAAAAGATCCTCAATGCAGGTCGCCTTGCACCTACCGCAAAGAATCTTCAGCCCCAGCGCATTCTGGTGGTACAGGGGGAAGGGCTGGAAACAATGAAGGAATGCACTCCCTGTATGTACGGTCAGACCGCGGTTCTGGTTGTTTGCTATGACAAGAATGAAAGCTGGAAGAGCCGCAGCGGCCGCGAGATTGGTGACGTAGATGGCGGTATCGTCATGACCTCTATGATGTATCAGGCACAGGATCTGGGCATCGGCAGTTTGGTAGTCGGTATTTATAAGGAAGAGCCTCTGCGCGAGAAGTTCAATATTCCCGAAAACTATGAAATCGTGGCACTGCTGATGCTGGGTTATGCAGCGGAAGACTGCGTACCCAACGAAAAGCTGCACTACAGCCGCAAGGAACTGAGCGAAACCGTCAGCTACGACAGTTTTTGATTTTTACGAATAGAAATCCCCCTGTGGATTCCACAGGGGGATTTTTGTGCGTAAAACTATGGTAAGTCGGGCACACGCTCCAAAAAGAAGTCGATGAATCGCCGGCTTGCGATGGGGAGGATGTTTCTGTCCTTCATGACCAGACCAACCTTACGGGTGATGGGGGGGATCGTAGGACGCTGTACAATATTGAAGTCCATGTTGCGCAATGCCAGGTCGGGCAGGATGCTGACCCCTACGTTTGCTTCTACCATGGAGCATACAGAGAAGTTGTCGTGCATGCGCAGCTCCATATTCGGCTCAATGCCAAGCTCGTGGAATGCGTTCATGGTTTCACTGAGACAGCCTGTTTCCAGCAGCAGGAAGGGCTCTTTGGCAAGTCGCTTCAAGGGAATCGCTTCCAGCTTTGCCAGTGGGTGGTCGGGATGCAAAATCGCTTTATGACCGCCTGTGC
>JAFQPT010000213.1 GCA_017411665.1 Oscillospiraceae bacterium
AAGCGGTGCAGCCCTGCGAAGAAGTCGGCACGGGTGCAGACGCGGTCGGTGAGTGCGGGAATCATGTCTCCGTGGCGGATGATGGGGCCCTGACCTGCTTTGGCAAAGAAGGTCAGATACAGGAAAAAGTCGATGGGATTGGTGAGCAGCGGGGCAATGCCCTTGTACACATCCACCACGTACGCAATCATGGTGAAGGTGAGGAAGGAGATGCCCATGGGCTGAAACAGCTGTACCGCAGGCAGGCTGATGCCCAGCAGACGCTCCGCCATGCCGAAGGTGAAGTTCAGATATTTGAACACAAACAGCACAGCCACATCCGCAATGACTGCCAAAGCCAACAGCAGCTTTCGGTCGGGCTTGGCGGCCAGACCGCGGGCCATGGCGTAGTTTATCAGACCGTACACCAGTACAAACAGGAAGCTCTCCACACTTGCCCAGCAGAAAAACAGGCAGCTCGTCAGCAACAGCCACAGGTTGCGCTGCTTGTTCTGCTTCAGCAGCCCGTGTACCAGAAGTACCGTGGGCAGGAAGAAAAAGATGAATAAATTGGAATTAAATTGCATAAGGGGGTGTCACACTCCGAAATTTAAATAGCCCCCCTTGCCTAAAGGGCTCGACGCGTTAAGAAAACATGCCGGTGGCATGTTTTTAGCCAAAGAGCGGAGCAATCTGTGATTGCGACGAGGCGGGGGATACACATACATCATTAGTCTATCAAATGATAAGGAGAAAAGCAAGGTAGATGGATGTAATCAAAACGGACCGCCAAGGATGTCGGTCCCTACAGAATCGGTCGGTGCGTTGTAGGGACCGGCGTCCTCGACGGTCCGCATTTTATTGGGAAATGAGTCCCAAATCCATTTTCCACTGCAGTATACGGCTTACCGCTTCCGTCAGCAGGTCATCGGGGATGCGGCCCGACCGGGCAGCGGCAAGCACCGCTTCGTACTGCTCTATGTACTCGCTTGTGCAGAGGATGTCGTTGCCTGCCAGCACTGCCAGCACCGCAGCCTCTCCCGCGGAGTACTTGTCCGTAATTGCGTCCATAGCAAGGTCGTCGGTGATGATGACCCCGTCAAAGCCCATTTCCCTGCGCAGATAGTCGTGTGCGGCAGGTGACAGGGACATGGGATGCTCTGTGTCCAGACAGGTCACGATGGTGTGGCTCATGAGTACCGCGCCGCAGCCTGCGTCCATGCCTGCGCGGAAGGGAATTAGGTCCTTCTGCTCCAGTTCGGTGAGGCTTCGATTGTCTGTGGCAATGCCCGTGTGGGTGTCGATGTTGTCCCCGTAGCCGGGGAAGTGCTTGAGCGCACTGCCCATGGAGCGGTCGTTCATCAGCGTCACGATTTGGGAAACCACATCCGCTGTGGTTTGGGCATCCTGTCCCAGAGAGCGGCTGCGCATAAAGCTGCCCCACTTGTTTGTGATGTCACACACAGGCGACATGTTCAGATTGATACCCACAGATGCCAGCAAATCGCATTTTTCCGCCTCTGTGGTGAGTACCGCGGCAGTACCGCCGCCGTCATAGAGACTGCGCAGAGAGGGGAAGGGTGCGCTGCGGTACTGCTTGTGGCAGCTGATGCGCACCACATCGCCGCCCTCCTCATCCACCGCCATGAGCATGGGAACGTCCGCAGCGGCTTGATAGGCTGCCAGCTTTGCGGACATGGAGTCGATGGTATCATCGGCGAAGTCATAGCCAAAAAACAGGAAGCCGCCCAAGTGATAGGTTTGCAGCTCTTCGATGGGGGTGTAGATGGGATGCTGCACCAGAAACAGCTGCCCCACCTTTTCCTCGGTGGTCATGGCCTTTGCCATTGCCACAGCAGGCGGGTCGGGCACAGGTGAAGGTGCAGGGGTGGGCTGTATGGAATCGGCTTCCGCTGCACAGCCCCACAGCAGAAGCAAAAGAGTCAGAATGAGTAACAGGGTGCGTTTCATAAATTCACCTCATGTCTGATTATAGCAGATTTTGGAGGTTTGACAATTGGTGCAGGGGAATATCAATCGGAATGATAAATTAGAATTTGAAGGGAAGAGTTAAAAGAGGCGCTTGGCTCCCCTTCGATAAGGGGAGCTGGCATTTTGCGCAGCAAAATGACTGAGAGGTCGATTTTACAAACGTTTCCGCATGTTTTTCGACCTCTCCACCGCAAGCGGTCCC
>JAFQPT010000214.1 GCA_017411665.1 Oscillospiraceae bacterium
GATTACTTGGATAGGTGCGTTAATGAGGAATCCGCTTGGGAAGAATTACGTGCTGACGAACGGAAAATACAATTAGAAAACGCAAGGATTGCTCATGAATGGGTTGAGCAAGGAGAAAAAAATCTCGATATTCTTCTAAATGCCGGCGGAATTGAAAAGCGCTTAGCATACCTTTTCAAGATGAAAAAAATCGAAAAAGCATCGTTCGCTAAGCAGGTTGGCATGGGAAGAACAACAATACAGCGTTATACCTCAAGCAAAGACGGCGGTTTCAAGTCGACCAAGAAAAGGCTAATAAAAATCTTAGACGCCCTTTCTATCAGTGTTGCTGATTTTGCATTTGAACCAACTGACTACAATAAGTGGGCAGCATCATTTGACACTCCAAATTTCACTGGTTATGATATATTGAGCCTACGGAACCATGTTCTCGGTGCATTCGAAAACAACAATCTTGTTTATCGGCACAATGGAGAGACCCGGCGATTGCCGTATCAGCAATATGCACTTATGAAGTCTATTCTTGAAAGTGCTTTTAAGGTGCTGGATTTGGTACCTCACGATGAGGGTTTCTTTTGATTAATCGCATAAAAAAGCAAGCAGGGTGATAAGCCCTGCTTGTTTTGGTTCATATGGTTTAATGTACTGCCAATTACGCAATTACTTTCGATGCGTTGCTTGTGTGTGGATTTGAATAACGCCAGACTGCTCTCGCAACTTCTGGCTCTCTGCTTTTCGGACAGCCTTTTGGGCTTCGATAAATGCGATTGCTGCATCGGCGCCTTGTTCTAACCGAACACGTACTACCTCGTGCCGGGAATTGATAGCGACTTTTTCCTCAACGCTGGAAATGATATGGTATGTACGCCCACCGATGCGCATTTGCGCAATGTATGAATTTCCTTTCTTATACACACCGTGGACTCGGCTGTGTTGTGCATGAGTCTTGCCTGCACCGTCGGTTTCGCCGGTATCATAGGATTCCGGTGGTTGTGCATCAAAGTTACTGTAGATGGTCTTTACGCGCTCTGCCTCGTCTTCCGGAGTCCAGCCCTGGGGCCGGCGTTCCTTGGAGCCACCGATGGCTTTCTTGGCAGCGGCTCTGAGGCAGCCACAGGACTTTACCGAACCGGAGAGCAGACGGTTTGCAGTGACCTTGACGGTATTTCCTTCTTCGCAATCACACCGGCACAGATACAGGGTGCGACCATCTGGGCTTTTCTCGTCGGTTACTTCCTTAACGGTGAGCAATCCAAAAACTCTGCCTATAATATCTTCGGTTTTCTTCACAGGACGCACCTTCCTTTCTTGTGTATAAATCTCAGATGGGCTCCGCTGCACTGAAAACGTCACCTTCCAGGGTCAGTACATCGTCCATCAGTATTCTGGTGCCATCGACCATAGTAATCAGCCGCTCGTAGCTATCCAGCTTTTTCACGACACTGGTCTTTGTAATGTAGGAACCACCGTTCTTGTAGATGTCCGGCACGAAATAGGTGATGGTAACCTCCGGCTCCTCGCTGAGCCGGTCCACCAGTATCTGGTACCGGGCGTTGAGCGCTGCCAGCTTTTCTTCGCTCATTTCGATGCGTTCGTCGGTGAGTCTGCCGGTTTCTTTGATGGCGTCATCATGCCCGACAAGGGCTGCAAAAGGAGCAAATTGCGCTGCACGGTCCAGCAGGGACATGCGGGGGCGTTTGGAGGATTGCTTATGCGGAAGATTGATGATGTCTTTGTACTTTTCCACCTAACGTTCCTCCTCGGTATATTAGTTTTTAAGCAGTAGTTTTAGTCTAAGTATTTAGCATATGGAAGCAGTGCTTTCTGTGCAGACTCTATACGTACGGGAATATCTCTTTCCCTAAGCATAACTGCTTTGTACTCAGATACTTTGTCAGCAAAATCAGGTGCCGTAATCAATATGAACCCATTTGCAATGGAAGACAGCAGCTGGAATTTCTTGAGCTCGCCACTCCTAAGAACCCGCACGGAAAGAAAACCATCAGTCAAGCTTACTACTTCTAATGTTCCAAGCATCTTGTGTGATACAGATGCCTTGTTAGCAAGTAGACCCTCAAAATAGTGTTGTGCATCATGAAGCTGTACAACGTCATTTTCTGCATTCTGAACAGCTACCAAGAGTTGCTGTGCCTTGGTTTTGTTCTCTTGATAGGTTTTACGCTCTGCTGTGGTCACCTTATCAAATGAAAGTCCAGAATACAATCCATAGGTGTGAGCACAATAAATGATATCGAACACCAAGATATGCAGTGCGGAATCCGGGTAAAACGGCTTTTGAGCTCCTTTAAACCGGCTTTCATGTGTTTCAAGCATCTCAGGAGTTTCACGAATCTCGGAAATCAGTTCGTCGCAAAAACGGTGATATATATCAAGTTTGAATGCTGACATTGCTCCCCAGTCATCATAGAAGCCAACACAGTCAGCAAGATATGTTGCTTCTGTGGCCTTATATAGGTAATGGTTGTCAGGGTCATAGAAGAACAAATACGCCATTGCGGAGCGCTGGTCGTTTTTATACAAGAAGCTGCCGGGATAATATTTATTCACCAGCTCGTCGCAGTTTTTCAAAAAAGCCGTGATTTTCGCCTGTCTAACAGTCAAATCGCCGCCGTCGTCAACATACAGTAATCGGAACATTTCCCGAACCGTTTCTGGCGCCTTTTCAGACAGCTTGACTAATCCTCCAAACGGCTGGTTGTAACTATCAATAATATTGTACGTTGCCTGTTTTGCTTTTTTCAGCATCGCAGCGAAATCAACCGCATCAATATCAAATGCTTGCTGGAATTCGCAAACCGCGAACCACTTGTATCGCTCACTTTGGGGAGGCTCGTTCATGTATTGGAATTTATTCATGTACGCTGTAAAAATCTGATTTAGACTTTTTCTGTTCATACAAATCTCCCTATTTTTTACATCTATGCCTTGTGTCCGCCGACCTGTTCGTTCCGGTCTTTGGTGGTAGCGCCTTCCTGCAAATTCATGCCTTTTAGGACAGCGTTCTTACCAAATTTCTTACGCAGCGCAATGATTGCCTGCTGGCCGCGCTTCTCTCGTTCCAGTGCAGCTTGCTCCGCTTGAAGCTTGCGCTCCTGCTCCTCGTAATCAGAGAACATATCCAGCTGCTCCAGCGGTGCAGCGGAGCCGGCGGCACTTTCGTGCACAACATGGTTGGCAGAAATGGTTACGCGGCGCACCAGTAGATTCTTATCCACGATGCGCTCATAGAGGTCCATCATGGCGTCAATAATCAGGCGGGTAGAGGAAGTGTGCCTGCCAAGATTGGCGGTGCCGTGGGCGTGCTTGGGCACCTGACGCCCGTAGTGGTCGGTAGTAACAGGGCCAGTATAATATTTTCTGATTTCCGGGTTGGTCAAATTCTCGATATCATAGCCAATGGTCAGAACCAACTGGTCGGTGACAAGATGTTTCTCGACCAGGTCCAATACCATCAAATCAGTCATTTCCCGGACGATGAGCCGGGCTTTTTCATTATCATAGGGGCAGTGCAAAACCTGTCCGGAGCTGAGGCTGTTGGTAGAGGGCCTGTACTTCTTAATTTCAGCGATGGTACAAGGCTCCCAGCCCCAGGCATGGTCAATTAATAGCTCGGCGTTCACACCGAAAAGTTTATATAGACGGTCTTCGCCCCACTCGGTCATCGATGCCAGTGCGACATCTCCCATTGTGTGCATACCGTTTTCTTCTAATTTCTTAGCGTAGCCCTTGCCGACTCTCCAGAAGTCTGTAAGCGGCCGGTGGTCCCAGAGCTGCTGCCGGAAAGACATCTCATCCAGCTTGGCGATGCGGACACCGTCCTTGTCGGCGGGCATTTTCTTTGCAACGATATCCATTGCAACCTTGCATAAGAACAGGTTGGTTCCGATGCCTGCGGTCGCGGTGATGCCTGTTCGAGCCAGAACATCCCGTATCATTCTGATTGCCAGTTCATGGGCTGTGCATTTGTAGGTGCTAAGATAATTGGTGGCGTCGATAAAAACCTCGTCGATGGAGTACACGTGGATGTCCTCCGGTGCGATATATTTGAGGTAGACATCGTAAATCGCCGCACTGGTCTCCATATACAACGCCATCTGAGGGGGCGCAACGATATAGGAGACGGCAAGCTCCGGGTGAGCTTGCAATTTGCTATGGTCATAGGATTCGCCTGAAAAGGCTTTGCCAGGTGCTTTTCGCTGGCGCTGATTATTAACCGCCTTGATTTGCTGCACAACTTCAAAAAGACGAGGCCTGCCAGGAATACCGTAAGTCTTCAGCGAAGGAGAAACCGCAAGGCAAATTGTCTTCTCGGTACGGCTCTCATCAGCAACAACCAGGTTCGTGGTCATTGGGTCCAATTCCCGCTGGATACACTCGACGGAGGCATAGAAGGATTTAAGGTCGATTGCGATATAGCTTCGTTCTTTCACCTTCTACGCCTCCTTTTTTGCTTGTGTATAAATTTTGCCCCGATTTTGGACTTGTGTATAAAAATTATGCGTCCTGTCCGAGAAAATCGTCTGCGATTCCATTGAGCTGTGCTGCGATTGCTTCGAATTCACAGTTCAAATCCAGTGTCCGTACGGTGACCTTGTTGCCGCTCATTTGATATTCGTTATCCGGATAGATTTCTTCGTCAGTCTTAGCATAGAGCAGCATACCGGAAACCTCTCCGCCCTTAGTAGCCTTGTTCTTTGCGTAAGTGAATATCTGATACAGATTGTTGGAATGCAGCGTGTGGATATCGTACTGCACCTGGGTAGTGTGTGCATAATACTTTGCATCGATAATCAGAGTCTTGTCGATATCGCCTTTCTTATAGGAAAGCATAATATCGCTCTGCATTGTCGGCAGCATCGTACCAATACCATCATCCAGAGCCCAGTCAATCTGGGATGCAGCAGTCCGGATTTGCGGGTAGTGCCTCTTGTAGTATTCCAGAATGAACTTCTCATAGAGCCGGCACATCCTCTGCTCATCCATGAAATCCATCATTTTTACGGAACCGTCGCTCTTGGACTGAAGGAGTCCTTTGACCACCAAGTAGCAAATCATAATCAAGAGCCTATAAGTCTGATTGTTCCGGTTGTAGTTTATGGACCAGTTGATGGTGCGAACATCCACCGTGGATACATCAGCAAAGTATACCATCAGCTTACGGAGCTCCTTCTTGCGGGATTTCGCAATATCCGCTTTGAGCAGGAGCATCACCGTAGATTTGATGATTTGGTTCAGC
>JAFQPT010000215.1 GCA_017411665.1 Oscillospiraceae bacterium
ATCGCATTTATGGGTGTCGGCTCCCTGCTCATCCATTCCATGGTAGCTAAAATGAGAAGGGAGTGTGGCGTCTGATGCAGACTACGATTTTCATTATCGCCCTTCTCTATGGTGTTGCCGCCCTTCTCCTCATTCTTGCCATCTTCTCATCCCCTAAGCACTCCCGTTTGGAAAAGGATAACACCCCCGATGCGTCGGAATGGCTCTATTCCAACCTTCTCTCAAAGCTGTATGACGCCCTCATGGGTTCACGCCCGCCGGAAAGGATACTGAAATCGCTTGGCCTCAGATTTGACAGCTACATGGTGGACTGTGAAATCCTTGGCCGGACACCGAACTTAAAGCGTGAGGCTATGCTGCGCATCCTCGGCATCTTTGCCCTTGTCTTCGGCATCATTCTGTCTGTCCCTGTGGGAAGTCCGGTACCAATGCTCTTGAGCGCCGTCGTCTATCTCCTGTGCGCTTCCTATATCCCACGAAAAGTCCATAGCGACGCCCAGGCAAAGAAGGCCGCCGTTTCCTCTGAACTGTCCCGCTTCGTTGACCTGCTGCTCTCTGCTCTGGAAATCAATCTGCCTGTGGAAATCGCCATTGCCCAGACAGCGGACAGTGTTCCCGGCATCCTGTCCTCGGAGCTTCGCAAGACCTTTGCCGAGGCACATGTGGGCGCCATGAACTGGCAGCAGGCATTGGAGAAGATTGCCCACAAGTATGAAATCGACCAGCTCTCCGACTTCGTTTCCGACATCATTACCGCCTACAACAAGGGCATCTCCGTGACGGAGGCTGTCGCACGAA
The DNA here is from genome assembly GCA_017411665.1 of Oscillospiraceae bacterium. Next base: position 799 of record JAFQPT010000215.1, read on the forward strand.
AGTCCTACGAGATAAAGCAGAGCGTTCTGCTGCAAGCAAAGGAACGGACAGCAAAGATGTCCAACAGCATCCTTGTGCCTGTGACCATCTTCAAAATCATCCCGCTCATGGCTGTTATGATGATTCCCATTATCAGCCAGATACTCAATATGTTCCTGTTCTGAGGCCCTGCTTCCCCTTTCTGACATACTGACGTAACGAGTGAAAAAGGAGGTCCCCCGCGTGAAAAACTATATGAAGCGGTTTTACCGCGATGAGACCGGCGCCGAGCTGATTGAGGTCGCGCTGGCCATTGCCATCGTTGCCATCCTCGCCGCCGCCATCTTCGGCATCATTCGTATCCTGTTGGTAAAAATCGAACAGGCAGGCGATATGATTGGCGATATTGACCCGGGTATCCTGAACGGTTCCGGAAGTGGAACAGGAACAGGCGCCGGGACGGGAACCGGCACTGGAACTGGAACGGGAATCGGCGGGACCGGCACCGGAACTGGAGCTGCCGGAGCTGGTATCGGCGGCGTCACCGAGTAAGCGGTCTGTCTATCATCCAAAAGGCGCAGGAAGACAGCCTTCCTGCGCCCATTCTTTTGAGGTGCTGAATTATGCATTTGAGCTATCTCCAATTTCTTTCCATCCCTCCCTGTCTGCTGGCGCTCGCAGTATCTTCACTCTATGACCTAAAGTACCGGAGGGTACCCAATGTTGTCACCATCTCCTTGATGCTTTACGGCCTGCTTCTGACTTGTCTGACGGAGCTGCCGATGCTGCCCTATAAGCTGTTTTATGCTGCCTGCCTCTTTTTCTTTGGCATGACGGGACTGCTCGGCCTCGGCGACATCAAGCTGCTGATTGGCCTTGGAGTTGTCTGGGGGCCGGAATACGCTTTGCTCTCCGCTGCTTTGGCGTCTCTTGTCATCTTCCTCCACCATATCATCCGGCACAGGACGGGACTGCTTTCCCTGTTGAAAAGAAGCAGTCTTTGCCTCCTCCGCATGCGTCCCACACAGGAACGCGATAGCTACAACTCTGTCCCCTTTGCCCCATATTTGCTTTTCTCCTACATTCTGATACAGGGAGGTCTTCTGCTATGGCAACTTTGAAGAAACGTTTGAAAGCCATCTGCTGGCGTCGTGGGAGCAGTGAATTGATTGGCTTCGCCTTAATCATCCCTCTGCTGGCAGCTCTGATTTTCACCATCATCACCATTATGCAGTTGGGTCTTGTACGGCAGACGCTGGAATACGCCACCTACATGAGCGCACGGTCCGCTGTAGTCTGCGAGGACTATTCCACCGCCCTTACACAGGCGCAGACGACAGCGCGGATGACGCTGGCCAATTCCACCTATGGGGTGGATTCAGACAACATAGGCGTCCATCTGGAGCTTGTAGGCGGCACCTCCAGCACCAGTGGCAGCGGCATTACATGGGAGAAAGGCGCCTTGCTCAAATGTGAAGTGACTGCGCCCATCAGCCAGTTTATCAACATTCTGGACGGCGACATGTCCTCCTGCATCTATGTCATGGTGGAGCGGCCGGCCCGCACCTATTACTAATGGAGGAGGCGGATGAAGACCATGATTGGACGATTTAAGGAAATCTCCTGGCGGCGTGGAAACGGCGCCTGTTATGCTTGCCTCATCATCTCCCTGCTGGCAGGTATCATGCTGGTGCTGCACATGGAATGTTCCAACATCATGTACGCCAGCGCCGTTGCCTCCACACGCAGCGATATGATTGCGGATTCCGCCGCCCTCTATGCCCAGAGCTATGACTATAAGTACAATAAGGCCCAGGCGGAGACAATGGCCACATTCCTGACCGCTTATAACAACGGTACTTCCGGTCGATATGAGCTGACGTCCTCCATCTTGTTTCCGGACGATGACCTGTTGACAGTCAAATGCGACGTGCAGACCTTCTTCTACTTCCCCGGCCTTGCGGGACATGAGACACTGACGGTCTCTGATGAAGCCAGCGTCCGGTCTGTGGATATTTGGGGCGATATCTTTGTGGTGCCGGATTCCGTAGGCCACGCATCCTCGCCCGGTACGACACCTCCCGTAGGAGACCTGTCTGTACCGTAGTACAGCGTTCTGTCCTGCTGTTTACACCATACTGGCTATGATGAAAATACTGAGGAAGGGAGCGCTGTTCAAATGATTGCATTTACGCATGGATTCAGATACAATGGGAAAGACACCGGACGGAGAAAGCGAGGGAAGGGATAATGTTTCTCAAGGAGACCGGAGATGCGTTCTTTCAGAAGGACATTGAGCGCAGCCAGGAGACATATGGAAAATACGCCAAACTGATTGAGAAAAAGAGATGCTACGAAAATACCCTTCGTCTCGTTCTCGATACCCCGGTGATGCAGGACTCGCCGGAGCTGCTGGTGGCTTACGGAGCAAAGGAGTCTGCGCAAGCCGGCATCTTCGTCCGCCATGCTTTCTTCTACGACAAATCCACTGGCATGGTGATTGACCCCACCATTCCGGAAAAGCGGGAAGCGGATGAGCGATACATTATCGCTGCTGTACTCTCCTTCAACGAGTATCTGGACGCCATCCTTAACGGCGGCAAGACCACCGACTTCTGGGATAACAGAGTGTTCCGCAAGTATTTGCAGGAGATGGAGCGGTGGACGCTTACGCAAGGTTTCGCAATCGTTGGATAACGACAAGCCTGCTTGAGAGCTGTAAACCCTCAAGCAGGCTTTGTTGTCCCCCGTTAACGCTATACCATGATTGCATTGCACTACTAACCAGATAAATCCACAATGTTATTTTGCGTTGCTTGCTGCAACGGATAAGTTCCTATATAACAGAGATACCAGCCTAAGGAAGGAGAGTATTTCGTATGTTAAATGAGAATATTAGGGCGATAAGAAAGGCGAAGGGCCTTTCGCAAGAGGAGCTTGCCATCAAGCTAAACGTGGTCCGGCAAACAGTCTCCAAATGGGAGCAAGGCTTGTCGGTTCCCGATTCTGATATGCTGATTTCTATGTCGGAGGCTCTTGAAACTCCTGTAAGCACATTGCTTGGGGAAACGATTATTGAAGCGCAGGCGGATGACTTAAAAGCGATTTCCGAAAAGCTGGAGATTATAAACCTGCAACTTGCCCGAAGGAAAGCTACGAGGCGGAAGATTCTTCATTGGTTTTTTATTGGCGTATGTGCTGCAGTGGTTGCAACTATCATTATCCTGCTGCTATTGGATAGTCCTTATCTGGATTGGAATTACAGCAATCCGGAAACTGCTGTTGTTGGAGTGGCCTTTCATGCTTTTGAATGGATATTTGTGAGATTGATGCCAATTCTTCTCGCTGGTGCAATCATTGGAATCATTCTGACACGAAAGAAATCATGAATATGCTCTGCCTTTAGGGAGTAATATGCCCGAACAGATAAAAAAGAATGTCCGAGAACCATGCGCTCTCAGGCATTCTTTTTTATATCATGTTTCGATAGAACTCGTTTATCGTTTCTGCAAGACGCTCCGGGGCCTCGGTGTTGACTTCGTGGCCAGCGCCTTTGATAACTTGCAGCCTCGCTGTCGGGAGCATCTCCGCAATTTCCTCGGACGCTTTTCTGTTTGTCGCATCATTTTCGCCGCAGACAAGTAGCACTGGACAGGTTATTTCATAGAGGCTTTCGCTGAAATCCAATGTCATCATGGATTTGCACAGCTGAAGAAAGCCATCCTTATCGAACCCCATCTGCTGAAACTTTGAAGTCGGCATAAGACGGAAAACCGCATTTTGAAACCGCAGCAGTCCCTTGGGCATTCGGTATTGAGCCGCAATCAAGACCAAGGAATTGACATGCTCCTCGTGGTCTATTGCATAATTCAAGGCAAGAATGCCACCCAGAGACAGACCACACATATCAAGCGGCTCTCTATGCTCATCGCAGTATGTCTCAAAAGCGCGATACAGGTTCTCATAGCTTGCTTCTGTACCCCTTATCATCGCCGGCAAATCTGGACAGAGACAGATGCCGTCCATTCTATCTATAACTGGCCCCCACATATCCGGAGTCTGTCCAAGGCCATGCACAAATACCTGTTTCATCTACGCATTATAGTCGTATTTGCAGAATGGACACTTTGGATAATCAAAATCGTGCCGCTTACCGCAGTTCGGACATTGCTTCTGCGGCAAGCCTTCTTCTTCATCAACCACAAAGAATTCAAGCTTTCTGCATTTAGGGCAACTGTAAATATCAACTTCCATTGCGCCAGCTATCAGATTAGGAAGGTCACCAAGTATCCACCCTGTTTGCCCAAACTGTAGTTTTTCAGTCCTTACGTGGTTCATTTCTCGCCCGCAACGCAAGCACTCTATACGGTTTTCCATAACATTTCCTCTCTGACCATTTAGGTAACAAGCACCGAAACGATACCGATTAACTGCCGATGTACTGGATAATACCAATAGAAAAACCATTTACTCTCTCGGCCTCTTGCACCATTATACAACATCATAAATGGAAGTGCCAGCACCATTCGGCATTGGAAGAAATCACAGAATGTTGATATAAAGCCAAAAAATGAAACATACGAAATAGAAGGAAGCCACATTCTCGCAATAGCACCAAGGAAGCAAATCAGGCAAAACCCCAAAAAGGTATAACATTGTTTTTTTGTAGTATTTGCAAAATATAGAAGAACGCCAAGGATGATAAAACCAATGCCATACTCAACGTCATAAAAGGAAGGAATAAAACTTGTTCGCAATCCGTTAAATAGAAGCCGATGAGCCATGGTCGGCCCATCCGGAAGCGCATTTAAAGTCGTCTCAAAAAAGATGGTCGGTAAAAGAGATAACATAAATACAAAAATATCAGCACAAAACAACCGAATATTTTTGCATTTATAGGCTAAAATCAATCGCTCAATAAGAACCACATAGAGAACAGCATAGAAGAAAGTGAATATGATGTTCCCCGGTGTTCTATACCCAAACAGCTCACCAGTGAAGAAGCAGATAGCGGTGTCAAAAAGGCCAACGCACACACCCGCTACATAGAGCCGTAGCAAAAATTTTGTTTTGCTCTTTGTATGCTGAATGCTCTGGGCAAGCACGAAAAGGAACAGAGGTGCAGCGATTCTGCCAACTGTTCGTAAAAATGAGGAATATCTTGCAAAAAGAGAAATTTCAAACCCGAATCCTGCAAGATGGTCAAGAGTCATACAGACAAGGGCGATTACCTTGATTTGAAAAGAAGTCAATCCTTTTACTCCAGAAGAAGGGATGGTTTTGGTAACTTGAGACATGAATACTGCCCTCCTAAAACTGGCGAAGTGCTTTTATGATGCATTATATAGAAAGGAACCCCCAAAAACAAAGGACAGGAACATTCTCTCCCTTGTACTGTCACTGCCATTTTTCACTGTTTGGTTGTATTTTAGCAAATCATGGCCTCATTTTCAATCATTGCGTGCCACTTGACCTGCCAGCCCCTCTCTGCTATAATCGACATCAGAGTAAGTGCTGACTTGAAACAGTGTAGCCATCAATTTGGATGTGCTGCTTGTTTCAGGTCTTTTTTCATTTTTAGGAGGTCGTTACTATGCGTTTTGTCATACCCGTCAAGGAGTTCAAAAACATGACTCTGCAAGCTAAATCCAAGGAGCCGCAAAGCATTAAACGATGCTGCTGCTATGCCGCCGTATCGAATCTGCCCGACCATCTGCGGGACTATATTCTCCCACAGGCATCCGAATGCGCTCTGGACGAGGAGCAGGTTACATCGTGGATGGACTTGTCCCCTGCCCGTCTCCATCTCTATGCTTCTCCCATCGTCATACACACCGACAACTTCGTCTTCGATAACCGCAACGGCAAAGTGACATTTGAGTTGAGCGACCCGAACACCCATGGCATCATCCTCGGCGGCACGGTCCTCTCCGCCTTACTGAGGCATAGAAAGCCTTACAGCTCCAATACTCCGGATGGAGAGATGTATATAGAGTTGGAGTTCCTGACCGGACTGTCCCGGGAGCAAATTTCCTCCTTCGTTGCTTTCCGGTCCCTGTAACAATAGCACCTATCATTTCTGTCTTCGGGCATCCCACTTTGGGATGCCCTTTTTGTGTCTCGTCCTTTTATATCATACTCTATTCGTACTATGTCACTGACGATTGGAGGGATTGTTATTGAGACTGGCCAAATCAGACGGCCTGCAGGTCCTCAGCCATATAAACACCATGTTCAAGTTGGGCATCATCACAGGCGAGCAGCGGGATGAGCTTTCCATGCTCACGCAAAAAGGCATCTGTGGAAATGTCTACGTCTGGAAGGTGCTTGAGGTGAAGCTGAAGGCTATTTGCAGCAAGGAGTCCGCAGAGGCTAAGGCTGCTCTGATACAGGAGTGTCTGGCCATCGTGCAATGATTATCGAAAGGAGACAGAACATGAAAACGAACATGCTGCTTGACACATGGGACGAGACCGGGACTGACATTGAGACTTTCAAAGAATATGTCGCCCTTATCGACGAAGCCACCCGCATCGTCCCCATTGAGACAAACGACCTGACCCTGTTCGCCGTCATTGGCGCAACAGATACCCACATCCGCCTTCTGACCTACGACGAGGAGCAGACCATGCGTAGAATCGTCCCGCCGGCCTCCCAGATGAAGATTTCCAGCATCATGGATAAGGGGGTTACAGAGGAGTTTTTGAAGGATATCATGAACTCCAAACTGCTGCTCCGGCATGAGGGAGCGGTCTACTTCACTTCCAGCGGCCTTGCCCGGGACCTGGGGGCCAGAGCGCAGCTTTCCGGCAACGGGCTGAACTTCCCCACTCCGGAGCGCGCCGCATTTCTGGCACACCGCTATTCCGCAGACCCGTGCCGCGCCAACTTCGTAGTGCGCAGCAATCTATCTGACGGTGGCCGGCTCCATAAGGTATTCGCACTTCCCTCCTCCACCTACCGCTATATCCCCCAGTCCACCATCCTCGACGTCATGGAGTATCTGGAGGCGGAGATGGGGACGACGGAGTGCAACCACTGGCATATCAGCCCCACCATCACGCAGCTGTGGCTGGAGTTCCCAGATAAGGCGAAGGACATCGCAAGAACCTATGCACTGCCGGACGACATGATTCCCGGCGTCCTTCTGGAGACGTCCGACACCTGCGACTGCGCATTCAAGGTCATTGCCACCTGGCGGCTTCGCACCCGCAACTACTCCCGGCACAACAGCTTTGAGAAGGAGCATAAGGGGAAGTTTCTCGTGGAGGATATTATGACCGCGGTAAAAGACCATATCTTCACCGCTTACACCAAGCTTCCTCAGCGGCTTTGCGACCTGCTGTGCATGGATGTACCCAATCCCGTCGACCTTATTGACCTTATCTTCGAGCGCACGGACATCACCGGCATTCTCGGCAAGCGCCGCACCAAGCAGCTGCTCCCCCTTCTGCAGGCGGAAATCAATCCAAAGGCGTCCTACACGGCCTATGACATCGCACTGCGGTTCATGGAGCTGCCCGGTCAATTTGAGTCTGAGGCATCCGTCCGTGATGACCTGGAGGTCTTTGCCGCCAAGGTGCCATTCCTCGATTTTGAATCTCTCATCACCAAAGCAGCCAAGCCCATGGTGCTGATTCCCGCTTGAGGTGGATGAGATGCACGATACAAACGAGAGGCCCGAAAGCTGCCCCGTCTGCGGGAGACTCATGGACCACAGCGGGACCCGATACTATCTCGCATTAGATAACAGCGGTGAGCGAAAAGAAGTCTGCCCGATATGCTATGTGCATATTGAGCAGAATCCAATCTTGCGCGGTAAAAGGAACCCCGATGAACCTACCAGCGTTTGATGAGTCCCGTCCGCACCCCATATCACAGCTTTTTATTCACTGCTTCTGCCATACTGAAATCGCCCACATTTACACACAGACGAAACGGAGGAATTACAATTATGGGTAAAATCGTACACACCACGCACAGCGAGAATGGCGACATCAACTTTGTTGCCGGCACCATCTCCTACGTTGCCCCCGGCACCGGAGAATACAAGGGCAAGGTACAGAATGTCTCCATGAGCATTCAGGAGTATGACCCGGAGACCAAGAAGTCTGTCAACCGCGTCCTGCAGCTGGCCTTTTGGAACAGTGATGATTCCAGCAAGGCGCAGCTGGCCGACCAGGTGAAGAACGCCAAGCTCAAGGCCGGCAACTTCATCTTCGCTGTCTGCGGCAACATCACTGACACCGGCGCCAAGCGTAAGGATGGCACGCCCATCTCCAAGGCAACCGCATTCGAGTTCCGCTTCAACCACCGCCGCATCCTCGAAATCGTGAAGGATGAGAACACTTATGAGAACAACATCATCTGCGGCCGCGTCGCCCACTTTTCCGACGGGGAGAATCCCTACGTCCGCATCCCTGTCAACAAAGGTCCCAAGGATGAGCAGACCACTGACTGGTACACGGTTTTCTTCAACGACAAGCTGAAGGACTCCGTTATCAAGAACGTGAAGAAGGGCCAGCCCATCTGCGTCTATACGCAGAAAGTCAACGAGAAGGAGCATGACGGCGATGTCTCCCACGTCACCACCGCCATGTCCTATGTCATTGGCAACACTCCCAAAGCCTCTTAAACACATCACCCGAAAGGAAGGGGCCGCGCACTGCCGCGGCCCTTTCCCCTTTTATTTCTGCCATACTGCTTTCGGACGCTTAACACTGACGATTGGAGTACAGTTTGAAGGCGTTACAACACGACAAGGAGACTTACACTTATGAAAATCATGTTCAAGTATCTGGACCGGGAAATCGACATTGACCTGACCGAATTTCAGGACGGCAAGGAACCCGTCACCATTATCCCTCACGATGTACTCCACGACCTCATCTATAACAGTGAGGAAGCGGCGCAGAACAACATCCAGGTCCATTCCGTGCTTTCGTTTTCCGAACCCGGCCACTATGCCTACCAGTGCGTCATCAATGATAAGAACGGGCGGCGCATTGAGGGATTTGGCGAATCCACAGCCGCAACTCTGACCACGGAAATTGCTCGCAACTATCCGGCACTCATGGCCAACAAACGGGCCTTTGACGACGCGGCCATCAAATTCCTCGGCTGCGAGGGCAAAGTGTACTCTGACCAGCAGATTGACATCTCCGGTCAACAGCTCTCCTCCGCGGCTTCCTGCGATGACTACTCCGCTGACGCGGCAAATGAGGAGTCCGGTGATATTTCCGGTGACATTTCTGACGATATCTCCGAAGACACCAACGGCAACAGTGCCGGCCCCGAAAACACCAGCGGCGACATCTCCGGTGACATTTCCGACGACATTTCTTCTGCTGATGATGCACAGGAGCCTGCGCCCAAAACTGCGGCGAAGCAGAACAGCGCGGCCAAGAGCACCGGCAAGAAAGCGCCCGAGCCTGCCGCCGACGAAGATGACCCCGACCTCGATGAGTTTGACACTACCATCATCGTCTGCGGCTCTTTGAAGCGGGAAGGCCTCTCCGTCCGCGCCGCCTATGAGAAGAAGCCTGACGCCATTGAATGGATTGCCAAGAACCTCCCCGGCAAAAACGACACCTTCAAGGCGCAGAAGGAGATTTGCCAGCGTTTCCTGGAGCATGTGCAGAATGGAGGCTGCTGATGCCTGCCAAGAACAATGCCATCTGGAAGACCAATTCCCTGTGGAAGGAAACAAAGCAGACGCTCCAGAAGTCTGATTCCATCATTGTATTCGACCTGGAGACCACAGGACTCTCCCGTAGTCAGGACAAAATCATTGAACTGGCTGCCATCCGATACCGCATTGGAGCAGACTACTCTTTACAGGAAGACTGCAGCATCCACCAGTACATCAATCCTGGCAGGCCGCTGCCTTCTGAAATTACGGAAATCACTAAAATCACAGATGAGATGCTGGCGGATAAACCTACCGAGGATGCCGTCTTCTGTGAGGTCGAGGACTTCTTCGACGGGGATTTGGTGGCCGGCTATAACATTCTCACCTTTGACTGCAAATTCATGAAAGAGTATTACGGCAGGATGGGGCAGGTATTCTCCCCTCCCGGCTCCATCGACTGTATCCAGCTGGCCCGGAATCTTTTGAACAAGGGGTCGGATGTGGAGAATTATAAACTTGAGACGGTAGGCGCCTACTTTGGTCTGAAGTTCAATGCGCATTCCGCCATTGAGGATGCCCGCACCACCGGGAAGCTGCTGGAAATCTTTTTGAAAGAATACGCCCATCAGGAGCAGGTGCCTTCCATCCCCGCTTCCGGCTCCATCCAGGCAGTCATTCAAAAAATCTCTTTCTGGGAGGGGTTCAAGGGCTTCTCACGCATCTATATCCAAACTGACTGCGGCAACATCTACTTTGACATTCGCAGCGGAAGTTGGGGCGGGAAGGATGTGGACATCAGCCTGCTGGATATGTCGAGGCTGGAGGCCGACGCCTTCCGCATGGTCAATGTCCAGACACAGGCGGAGTTCTCCCAGTTCCGCGGCTCTCTTTCCGCATAACACAAACGCCATCATCAACAGAGGGATAGCGCCATCACAGCGTTATCCCTCTGCTCCTTTTATGGCGCCCGCTCTCCCTTCTGACATACTCCCCAAAAGGAGATGATGACATGGGATGCATCAGCGATTGCCGGTTCAGTCTTGTCTGCGCTATCGCCAATGACAATATCAGCAACTCTGTTGACTGGGCAAATTATGGTCACGGCACTGTTGCAGTGCAAGGTGTTCATGTAAGCCATTGCTGTGGACCTTTAGGGAACTACGCTATGTTCATCCCCATCAACGCAGACGCCATCTGCAATGGCTGTACCCGTGACTGCTCCGGCATCGGCGGCTCCGGTTGTGACCTGTTTCTGGGCGTGTGCAGGGGGAAACGATTATGACTTATATGCCTCTTGCCGGCGTCTGCCTGTTGCTGCTCCTTTTTGCCGCCGCCATAACCGATATGCGGCAGCGCATTATTCCGCTGGAACTCTGTCTGCTCTTTTCCATGTTTATCATCCTGCAGCTTATCCTTACCCAGAATCTTTTTCATCTGCTGTCTCATGCGCTGGCCGGTTTACTTCTGTTTGCCCTGTTTCTTATCAATGCGCTGTTTTCCCATGGTGGAGGCGGGGACTGCTTCCTTGCTTTCTGCATAGGCCTTACCCTCGGACTTATGGCCGGCCTGTATATTACGGTTTTCGCCTGCACCGCTATGGCGCTATATCACCTGCTGATACGCAAAAAACAGATGCAGTATCCTATGGCGCCGGCCATGCTGTTGGGGACAGTTCTCTATTTCATATTGATGGGAGGAATCCAATGAAGAAGCACAGTGGTATCATTACAGGAAGTTGGGAGGATGTCACGCTGATTTGCGGCGGAACCCATGCGGAGCCAGTTGAGATGGTTTTACAGCAGGGTCCCGCTTCCCTGTTCTACGCCTGCCCGAAATACCACGCGGAAAACCGGCTGGAGGGAGAACGGGCCTGCAGCAACCGATTGAGCATCGAGGATTATACCAAGATGCTGGAGCATCTGCACGGCGTCATCATCGACGCGGAGCTGAATGACCAGCGTATCCAACTGGCTAATTTCACTTGGCGGGACCGCAAGGGGACGGTCTATAAAGTAGTCAGTCAGAATATGGACAAGTTGGTCATCAGCGTATATAATAAACGTGCGGTACACACTTAACGATACCCCTCTCAAGGGGTGCGAAATGAGGAGTTACAATGTCCGAAGCTATCAAATGGATTTATGACCGGGACAGTGGCGTCTACAGTTCAGAAGACGAGCGGTTCCGTATCATCAAGGACACCGGCCTCGTCTATGGCGGTGAGTACGAATTGACTGACACCAAGACCGGCCTGGAGTTCCATAAGCCCCGGCTGAAAGATGCGAAGTATGTAGCCGCATCTATTCTGGCCGACGAAAAACGCGCAAAATACAAGGCAAGTGTCGAGACTCAAATCAAAGCTTATCTGGACGACCCCAGTACCCGCGTCATCATCGTTCATAACAATGAACTGCAGCGGGACAGGTGGATGTATAGCGTGGAGGTCGTCGGGTCTGATGGTTTCTGGCTGGACGCTTTCCCATCAGAAGTAGAAGCGAAGCGGTATATCAGCGAACATGGCCTGCAGCTTATTGCTTCTGGCAAATAAGGAATTTACATGAAAAGTCCGGTTTTGTTTCGTTCCGGGGACCCCTCCCTTGACCTCATCCTGCCGGCATCCATCCGTCAACAGATAACCGACGTCATGGAAGCTGCCGAACAGACGCCTGTTATATGTCATGAGGGCATCCGTGAGCTGTGGTTTATTGGCGACAAGGGCCGCACCGAGCTGCGCTTGCTATTCCTCGGAACCATGCGCATCACCATCTCCCGCGTAGAATTCAAGTATCAGCGGCAAGGGACTATGACGAGAATACTGGAACTTCTCAAAGATTTTTGCTTGGAAAACGGGGTTCAAAAAATCGTGATGCAATCCGTTGCCACGGAACCCATGCTTGCCTTTTGTAGAAAAAATGGATTTTTGCCAGACTCCACAGCGAGCTTTCATCTGAGAAATGAAATTCTGGGAGACTATGTTCTCCAAATTATCCATCCAACCACATAATGCAAAACGGCCCCGATGAAATACCATCGGGGCCATCTATATTACCAGTATGCTTTTGGAATATGAAGCTGCTCTGAAACGCCCTCCAGTAGGTCTCCCTTAAACTGAAGCCCAAGGAATTTCATCAGCCCCTCGGTATCTCTGCTTTCGATGGTAATAACGCTCTTATCCTCCGTCTCAAAGACACGGTAAAATGTTGAGGCCAAACCCCATCCACAAGCACCTTCCGGCTGCACGGAAATCATTGCAGTGGGAATAACGTCGTAAGCGCCAGCAGAGTGGTCAACACACTCGAACAAATACCCGCCCTTTGCATACAGAGTATCGCCCATATACGCGCAGGAGTATATACCGTCTTTCAAATCGCCGATATAAAGGCAGTCGTTGTCTATGGAGCGCATCGTGTCGCTGGCCTCATGTTTGAGAGGCGCCGCGACCGACTCAAGCACTTTTTCTGTAAAATGACGTTTCATATGACACCTTCCTTTCGCCGTGATTATACCAACCCCCGAAGTGGAGCGTCAAGGCGGCCAAAATAAGGAGGCGATTAAACGCCGTCTAATTTGCTATTTTTGCGGCAACAACTGGTTCTTTCACCCGTTTTTATCGTCGCTCCGCACAATTTACCCCTTGTTTTCTCTGACTGCACATGGCATATCTCACAAAGTTTTGCATATTTTATGGGCAAATAATAACGCTCTGTTATTTTGAAAGCAGGCGCCATCTCTGGCGCCTGCTTCACATCATACTTTACTGACTTCGCTGCCAATGACAGACTCGAAGCGAGTTCCTTTCTCGTCTCCCGCCGCACGCTTGTACTTGGTTTGGATATGGCCGGTCAGACAGGCGCGGTCGCCGCTTTTCAGCCTGGATGCCGCTCTGCTGACACTTCCGAAACAGGTGACTTTGGGGAAGTTGACTTTGCCGTTGTCCACCGTTTTCAGTGTGACAATGGTGCCAATGGGCGTATCCCTGTCTGCACGCTCGATTTCGTAGATATTGACTACCTCACCCAACAGACACACCTCGTTGCAACTCTGGAGCTTATGGGAACCAATGTCCATCTGACCAGTCAGCCGCTCCATGTTGGTAGGCGCCCGCCGCAGCTCCAGACCGATGATATTCTGGAAATACCGAGGTCCATCCGCTGTGTTCCGGCGCATCGTCTGAATCATGGCGCTGATGCAGACGCGGGGATACTGGCCGGGCTTTACTTCCATTGTATCGTCGATAATGGCCGCGTTATCTCCATAGAAGGTGACGTTAGGGTACTCCACCCGCTCGGTGCCCGTCTGCCCTACCGCCAGCGTGATAGTAATCACATTGGAGCGGGGCCGAAACTTATGGACGATGCTGCCCACCAGCTTGATGGTATTGATGGATTTGAATTCGGTTTCTCTGTCCGCCACAACAATCACGTTGTTGCTCATGTAATCCGTCCTCCTTGATTTTGAAATACTGGACCGGGGTCTCACAGTTGCAGTATGTCAGAAGACGAATGCCATCCATTTCATAGCGGCAAGCTAAGGACACTATGGAAATTTCAAAATGAATGTGTTAAACTCAAGCTACCAGAATATGACCGTTTTCGGCCACACAGTAAAAAAGGCGGTGTTTTTCTATGGCTCGGGGCAAGCGGTTAAAACTTGGCGACATCTATGAAATCCCTCTCCCCGACGGGAAGAAAGCATACGCCCGTCTGTTTGAGGAATTTACACTGGGCATCTACGAGGGCCGCTATGACAGTGTGGATGAGTTACCAGATGACGCCCCCTATTTCCGCTTCATTGGAGTCTATAAGCCCATGCTTGGCGATGGGGAATGGCCGATTGTCGCTCATCGCGGCTTTGAACATGCGGATGATGCCTGGCCGCCGCCGAAGTGCATTGTGGATGCCATCACGCTGAAAGGTTCCCTCTATCACAAAGGGAAAATCATTCCGTGCTCTTTTGAGGAATGCAAGGGCCTTGAAGTCGTAGCCGGCTGGCGTCGGGACCATGTTGTTGATATGCTGATGGGCGAAACGAAGTGGGATGATTCTATACGAAAGCCTACCCATTGATTTGAAGAAGGACCGAAGATGCTCGAACACTTTGAAAAAATACTGAATCGAAATACAGGAGCTGCCAAAGACCAAATTGCCAGTGTCGGGAAATGGTTAAGCGCGCAGGGATTCCCCTGCCCCGTCCTGCCCGCCGCCCTTGCTTCACTCCTGATGGAAAGCAATGGAGGCCTTTTCACCGTATGTTTTCGGGAATACCAGCTATTCTCCACATCGGAACTTCAAGAATATTACGAGGTCTACCAGTTTAACAAGTATATGCCGTATGCTTTGCCATGGGCTATGGATGGCTGTGGAAACTTTTATCTATTCAACCTGCGGAATAAAGATTGCGCGGTTTATGCCGTAAGCGCCGGAAATTTAGGTTGGGGACCGGATGAATGTTATCAAATCGCAGACAGCCTCGAAGACTGTCTGCGACAGGTAGACCCGTTGGATGACCTAATGCATTAAACTCTTACGCTGGCAGGAAATCACACAGAGAGGAAACTACACTATGGAGTATCAAATCGCACCATATGAAAGCGTCGGCCCTGTCCGGTTCGGCATGACGCAAACAGAGGTACAGGCTGCTTTAAGCGAACACTTTGAGACCTTTCGCCGCGGCCCCTTTGCCACTGGCGACACGCAAATGTACGGCCAGTGCTTTGTAAACTACGATTCCGATGGACGCTGTAACTCTGTGGAGTTCTTTGGTGATGCGGTGGTCCTGTTCAACGGGAAGAATCTGTTTTCTCTCTCCTGCCCCGCCCTCAGAGAACTGCTTGCCCCTGTAGAAGATAACGACGCCGGCTTTACCTCGTTTGAACATGGTATCGGCATCTATGCTCCCTATGAAGATGAGGAACCGGATAAGGTAGAATCCATCATTGTGTTCAAGAAAGGATACTATGGCTGATTGTACTGTCAAAAGACTATCCTTTCGTGTTATTGGAGGGTTCCATGGTCAGAATCACAACGTCAACAACAGACCTTTTGACATGTAATATAGATGAAGTAATCGAAATTATGGAGGCCTGTGTGGGAAGTCCTGGTGAGGACATTTGGCTTTTTGCAAACGGTGGCCATCCCTGTTTAGCTGCTATTGTAAGCGGTCACCTTGCCGTCCTTCATTTCTTTTTGAATGACAATGGGGATATGTATCAGAGTATAGGCCGTCATACTGAAGACATTGAATTACAGGTTAATGGTGAAATCATGCTTATGTCCTCAGATGCCATCATTCCTGTAGATAAAGCGCTTGATGCCGCCAGACAATTCTGTAATACCTTTGAGCGCCCCACCTGCATTGACTGGCGCGATTTATGACTATACCAAAACGGAGGATTGAACTATGGATTACCCCATTCCAAGACATTTACAGGAGTATCTGATTCCAAGAGGAGATGAAAATACCGAATACGAGGTAACAGGCGATATCCGCTGTTCTTGCGGCGGCCACAGATTCGAGGTGTGGGAAAGCAACGACCGCCATATCGTCCAGCTTATCTGCAAAGAATGCGGGCATGAGATATTGGTTCTGGACGCCAGCAAACATGGTTGGGACGGCTTTGTTTGCCGCAATGATTTTCTTGACCATTCTCTCCCCCTCCAAAAATACATTTGCCCTGACTGTGGAGCGGATGCTTTTGAAGTCGCCGTTTCCATCTCCTCGCAAGGCAAGCAGGACTTTCTTGAAGAATGCGTATCACACGATGACTCTTTCACTTTGGACGATTGGGTGGATGGCTTCGAGTGGATTACCATCTCCCTCTCCTGTCAGAACTGCGATTACAACGAATCGGATTGGGTCGACCTGGAAACCATGTAATTCCCATGCTCAACAAAAGCTCCGATATAATGAAAACGCCGGCGGCTGGATAACCAGCTGCCGGCTCTTTATCTGTCATGGTCAATAGAACCGCTCTTTATCCACTTCAAAGAGCACGTCACCATCTTCATCTAAGATATACATCGGCTCCCCACGCGAATACATCCGCAGTCCTTCTTCCCGTAAACTGTCTGGCTCTCCCGTCGCTGTAAACGCATAGCAATCCACAAAGGAGCGATACCGCAGGCCGTGGTCATCTATTACGTCGACATAGATTTCCAACATGCCGCCATAGGGTACTTTGTATTCTTTGTTCAAATCATAGAGGAAAGTCTCAGCTCCGGCATAGGTGATATCATCGCTCATGGCCGGGACCGAGGCTGATGCTGACGTTACATTTTCCGGGATTGCCTCTCCACGCTTCGAAGCAGCCTCCTCATATTCCCGCTGTGCCTCCGGCGTCATATCAACCGGGATGCGGCCAATCTCCTCTCCATCGAGGATTTCCACGACTTCAATGGACTGCAACTGGAAGCCGCCTTTACGCTCTATGTAAATACCAACGGTCCCTTCCTTTTGGACTGTGACCGCCCCTCCCGCAGGTTTGCTTGTAGCCCCACCGCTGAAGTTTGTATGAATGGTCAACAGAGCTTCGTAGCGAGGGTAGATATACCAGTCAAGCGTCTGTGTCCGGACAGTCCCCTCATCATTGAACAGCACCTGCTCGATTTTGTTTTCATCAAAGAGGGGCAGAGACAGCGTAGCAGTATACTGTCCGTTGCTATACTCCATGGGGACCTCCTCCCCGTTGCAGAGCAGGGCCGCCTTTGTAACATCCGGATTATAGACTTTTGGGACGACCGTGCAAACAACTTCGGCGCTTCTGCCGTCAATGTCGATTTCCCCGTACGCCCAATCGGATGAGGTGAGCTGGTTGGTCTGTTCCTCCATCATATCCCGGACGGTCCCGTAAATATTACTGATATCGTTGCTGGTCTGGGACGACATATGATTGACGGTGGAGCGCAGGCTGCTTATCTCGGATTTCAAACCCGATATCTGTATCAGGCAGATGACCACCAGGATACAGGAAATGACAGATACAATCAGTGATGGATTCTTCTTCATCAGATACCCCTTTCGCTTTGACGCTTCGTTGCTACGATGTAGATTATAGCATTTTCATTGTCCTCTGTCATTAAGAAACGGTAAAATCTACGTGATTTCCGTATGTCCCGTATATGCGTCACTTCACTGCAAAACAGAGGAGCGTCATCCGCCCCTCTGCCTACGCTTACCATTCTCTTGTTTTTGCCAGTTTGGAGAGTTTTGCAAGCTCCCTCTGATACAGAAGCACAGGGATGAAAAGCAGCACCGCAATGATGCCCATCGGCCACAGTTTCTGGACGATTGCGAGAATCAGAAACAGTGCGGCCATCAGCAGCCATGGGTTTCTCAAGGTCTTTGTATAGGCGATTCTGTCCTCATAAGATGTGTGCAGTTCAAACGGCTTCCCGTCATTTCTTTTTTCTACTATCAGCAGCTCCTTATTGAAGGTTGTGGCGTTGGTCGCAATGCGTCCGCCCTTTTCCGCCCATGGCCGGTACCGCACCTTCCCTATGGAATAGTTCAAGTTGATATTCTTATAGAACACCTTGTATCCCACATCTTCAAG
>JAFQPT010000017.1 GCA_017411665.1 Oscillospiraceae bacterium
ACCATTGAAGGCACCGTCAACGTATACCCCAGAAATCTGGAGGAAACCCTGACCATTCTGGGTGAAACCGGTACTGTCAAGGCAGGCGGCAAGAGTCTGAACGTCATTGAGCAGTGGAACTTTGCCGACAAGGACGATAGCGCAGAAGTCAAGGCACAGTTTGCGGAAAATCCCCCCAACATCCCCGGTCTGGGCCACACCAGAATTTACGAGGACGTGGTGGATGCCATCCGCAACGACCGCGAGCCTGTGGTTTCCGCAGAGGACGGCCGCCGTGCCATCGAGCTGATTCTGGCAATTTACGAATCCGCAGCCACCGGCAAGCCTGTTGACCTGCCTCTGACAAGCGGCGCAACCATCGACTATGTGGGTAGATTTGAAGCATGAGTTACTTTGTACATGAATCCAGCTATGTAGATGAGGATGTCATCATTGGCGAGGGCACCAAGATCTGGCATTTCTGCCACATCCAGAAGGGCGCACGCATTGGCGAAAAGTGCTCCTTCGGTCAGAATGTCAATGTGTCCAATAATGTAAAAATCGGCAATCAAGTCAAGGTGCAGAACAATGTGTCTCTGTATGAAGGCGTAGAGCTGGAAGACGGCGTATTCTGCGGTCCCAGCTGTGTATTTACCAATGACCTGACCCCTCGTGCCCGCTACCCCAAGGGCAGTGCGGGCTACCATAAGACCATTGTCAAGAAGGGCGCTTCCATCGGCGCCAACGCAACGATTGTCTGCGGCCACAACATCGGCGAAAATGCACTGATCGGTGCAGGCGCAGTGGTCACCACCCACGTGCCTGCTCACGCACTGATGCTGGGCGTGCCCGCACGTCAGAGGGGCTGGGTCTGCGAATGCGGCGAGATTCTGCCCGAATCTCTGGAATGCAAGTGCGGCAGAGCCTACGTCAAGGGCGAAGACGGGCTGATGGAACGGTAAGATGGAAAGAAACAAAATCAAACAGCAGCTGATTACGATGGTTGTTGTCGGTCTGGTGCTGACCGTGTATGCGGCGCTGCATCAGAATACCATTCTTGCCATCATCATTTTTGTGGCACAGGGCACACTGGGCAGCACCCTCAATGCCAAGTACCGCAACGAGGTGTTCTTTGAAATTTCCGAACTGGACGAAGGAATTTACAACGATCTGCGTATGGTTTCGGACATTTCCCCCAAGGCAGCGGAGAAAGAGGGGAGACCCTACCCCGCGGAAATCGCAGCCATGCTCAATGACTGTCTGCGTGTGCAGAAGCTGAACACATGGATGCCCATCATCGAAGTGGCATTGTTCTTTGTGATGCAAATTATTTTGTTTGCGAAGATAGGATAAGCCTCTCCTTTTAAGGAGAGGTGCCCGAGCTTTGCGAGGGCGGAGAGGTTTTGACCGAAAATCTACCTCTCAGTCTCGCTGTGCTCGACAGCTCCCCTTCAAAGGGGAGCCTGACAAAAAGAAGGAGAACTGAATATGCAGTTTAGAGATTTGAAAAAACAGTATGAAGTGCTCAAGCCCGAAATGGACAAGGCAATTCTGGATACCGTTGCATCCGCAGCATACATCGGTGGTCCCCGTGTCAAGGCACTGGAAGACCTGCTGGCAGCCTACTGCGGTGTCAAGCACTGCATCAGCTGTGCAAACGGCACCGACGCACTGCAGCTGGTGCTGCAGGCATGGGGCATCGGCCCCGGTGATGCGGTGTTTGTACCAGACTTCACCTTCTTCGCTTCCGGCGAAGTGGTCAGCTTTGTGGGTGCAACTCCTGTATTCTACGACGTTGACATGGACACCTTCAACGCAGACGTGAAGAGTCTGGAAGCAGCCATCGACGCAGTCAAGGCAGAAGGAAAGCTGAATCCCCGTGTCATCATCACCGTTGACCTGTTTGGTCTGCCCGCAGACTACGATGCCATCGAAGCACTGGCAGCAAAGCATGGTCTGCTGATTCTGGAAGACTCCGCACAGGGCTTCGGCGGCGAAATCAACGGCAAGCGCGCCTGCTCCTTCGGTGACGCGGCTACCACCTCCTTCTTCCCTGCGAAGCCTCTGGGCTGCTACGGTGACGGCGGTGCGATTTTCACCGACGATGACGAAGTGGCTGCGCTGCTGCGCTCTCTGTGCGTACACGGCAAGGGCTCTTACAAGTATGACAACGTCCGCATCGGCGTCAACTCCCGTTTGGACGCTGTGCAGGCAGCGGTGCTGGAAGTGAAGCTGCAGGCATTTGCAGGCTATGAGCTGGAAGCAGTGAATAAGGCTGCCGCATGGTACGATGCAGCACTGGCAGGCGTGGTAAAGACTCCCGTCATTCCGGAAGGCTATCTGAGCTCCTGGGCACAGTACACCATTCAGCTGCCCTCTCGCGAAGTGCGCGACGGGCTGCAGGATGCACTGAAGGTACAGGGCATTCCCACCATGGTTTACTACCCCAAGCCCATGCATACCCAGACTGCCTTTGCAGATGTGAAGGCTTATGTAGACTGCCCCAACACCACTAAGCTGGCAGAAACCGTTCTGTCTCTGCCCATGCACCCCTATCTGGACGAAGAAACCGTCAAGACGGTTGCGGATGCAGTCAAGGCATATCTGAAGTAATAAAAAAGCACCTCGAAATGAACAGGTCCAGTAAAAACGGACAATAGACAAAAAGCCCCCTAATGTAGGAAAATGGAAGTACTACATTAGGGGGAATTGTTATGTCCGGAAGAAAAGGTATGAAACAGTATTCA